>JAHZHG010000330.1 GCA_019420425.1 Clostridiales bacterium | reverse complement strand
TTTGCTTCAGGCCTTTGTGCCCAGCCTGTATGACAGCCTTGGCCTGTATATCCCGCTGATCGTAGTAAACTGTATCATTCTGGGACGCGCAGAGGCATATGCATCCAAAAATCCCCCGGTCGCTTCATTTTTTGACGGCGTAGGAATGGGACTTGGCTTTACCGTGGGCCTGACCGCTATCGGTATCGTCCGTGAGCTGATTGGCGCCGGCACTGTTTTTGGGGTGCAGATTATGCCTTCCGCTTATGAACCGATTACCTTCTTAACCGCCCTGCAGAATAAAGTAAAGCTGAACGCAGAAAAGAAGGGCAAAAAGACGAAGATAGGCTCCGGCTGTACCGGTTCCTGCGCGTCCTGTGCGTCCTCCTGCGGTGCAAAACAGGAATAAGGGGAGGAAAGAGTTATGCAGGAGTTAATCATCATTGCCATTACGGCAGCGTTTATCAATAATGTCGTGCTGAGCCAGTTTCTCGGCATCTGCGCGTTCCTCGGCGTTTCCAAAAAGGTGGAGACGGCGGCGGGCATGGGCGGCGCGGTAATCTTCGTCATTACCATCGCGTCCTTCTTTGCCGGAGTGATCTACGATTTTATTCTGGTTCCGCTGAATGTTACATATCTGCAGACGATCGTATTTATCCTGGTTATTGCGGCGCTGGTACAGTTCGTAGAGATGTTCCTGAAAAAATACAGCCAGGGACTCTACAATGCCCTGGGCGTATATCTGCCGCTGATTACGACCAACTGCGCGGTTCTGGGTGTTGCCCTGACGAACGTACAGCGTTCCTACAACCTGCTGGAAAGCGTGGTTAACGGCTTTGCCACAGCTGTGGGCTTTGCCGTAGCTATTGTGCTGATGGCCGGTGTACGCGAGAAGACAGAATACAACGACGTGCCGGAATCCTTTAAGGGAATGCCCATTGTGGTACTGACGGCATGTCTGATGTCCATTGCATTTTTCGGTTTTTCCGGACTGAAATAAGGAGGGAATAAGATGATCTACGGAATTATGATTGCGGCTGTGTTAGTCGGCGGCACCGGTCTGGTCCTTGGCTTATTCCTGGGCGTAGCCGGAAAGAAATTTGAAGTAGAGGTGGATGAACGGGAGATTCTCGTCAGAGAGGAGCTTCCGGGAAACAACTGCGGCGGCTGCGGATACGCAGGCTGCGACGCGATGGCAAAGGCAATCGCATCAGGAGAGGCCCCGGTGAACGGATGTCCGGTGGGCGGCGCCCCTGTGGCGGCAAAGATTGCAGAGATTATGGGCCAGACCGTGGAGAAAGGCGTAAGAAAGGTAGCCTTCGTCAAATGTGCCGGTACCTGTGACAAGACAAAACGGAACTTTGTGTACGACGGAGTGCAGGACTGTGAGATGCTTGCCTTTATTCCGGGCGGCGGTCCAAAGGCCTGCGACAAGGGCTGCATGGGCGCAGGCAGCTGCGTGAAGGCATGTCCCTTTGACGCCATCCATGTGGTTGACGGAGTGGCTGTGGTGGATAAGGAGGCATGCAAGGCCTGCGGCAAATGCGTGGCCATCTGTCCGCGGCACCTGATCGAGCTGATCCCCTATGATCAGCAGGTGATGGTGCAGTGCAGCTATGCGTCCAAGGATAAAAAGACCATGCGGGCAAACTGCGAGGTGGGCTGCATTGGCTGCAAGAAATGCGAAAAGGCCTGTGAAAAAGGAGCGGTCAAGGTGGAAAACTTTGTCGCCCACATTGATCCTGAACGGTGTGTAAACTGCGGCGCCTGCGCGGAGGCCTGCCCGCGGGGAATCATCCGGAGATGATTCTGCAACCGTTTAGCCCAGGACATTGCATTTGCTGCAAAGTCCAATCTTCATAAAGGTTTAAGAAAATATTGGCAAAACCGGATTGGAAATGCAGAACAGGCCTGCTATAATGAAAGCAGGAAACGGGCGAAATGGAGGATTGAGATGAAAAGAATGAAAAAGCTTGTACTCCTGCTTGCCGCATGTATGCTCGCTGCACTTCCGGTAAAGGCTTCCCAGGCGGAGGAGATCCATACCGAAGAGAACCGGCAGCAGAGCAGCCAGAATACTCTGGAGGGCTGGGTGGAAGCAGGCGGAAAGATGTACTTCTTCCGTGACGGCAAAAGAGTCGGCGGCTGGGTGCGTGACGACGGAAACTGGTATTACATGGATACGGTAACCGGTGTGATGAAGAAAAAGGCATGGATTGTCTGGCGCGGCAACCGTTACTATCTGCAGGAAGACGGTACGCTGGCGATGAACCAGTGGTTTGGCAGCAGCTATGTGGGACGTACAGGCGCGCTGGCGGTCAGACAGTGGGTAGGCAAATACTATCTGAACAGCAAAGGGAAGATCGCCTTTGAAAACAAAAAGAGCGAGGTCGTACAGAAATATTTTGCAGACAACAAGCTCACCGGCTGGGCGGGCCAGGGAGACGACTGGAAGTATTTTGTCCGGGGCAGGTTTGTCATTGGCTGGTATAAGCTGAACGGACACTGGTACAACTTTTCTTCCGACGGTTCGCTGAACACCGGCGCTTATCTTTACCGGGGCAACGAATATTATCTGAATCCGACGCCGGGCAACGCCTATGGGCGGATGGTCACCGGCTGGTTTAAGATCGACGGTGTATACCATTATTTCCGTCCCACCGGAATCATGGTAAAGAATGCCAAGCTTCGGTCAACCAACGGAAAGGTGTACGAGTTCGACGGCAGCGGAGCATGTACAAACATGTTCATGCAGAAAGAAAGCACGGACGAAGGCGCTGAGGATCAGGCAGAAGGATAAGCAATTCTATTCCCCCGCAGGATATTCCCGCGGGGGTAAATTTTGCGCAGGATTGTACCAATACACCAGCGGATTTTCAGTTGTAAAGGCCGATTATTGCTGGTATAATGATAGCGACTGGAAAAGTAAGGAGGAAATAAGGACGATGAAAAAGCCGGTTTTGGTAATTATGGCAGCTGGTATGGGCAGCCGGTACGGCGGGCTTAAGCAGATCGATCCGGTGGACGATCAGGGACATATTATCATTGATTTCTCCATATTTGACGCGAAGCGGGCAGGTTTTGAAAAAGTGGTGTTCATCATTAAAAAAGAGAATGAACAGCTGTTTCGGGAGTGCATTGGCAGCCGTATCGCCGGACAGATGGAGGTTGAATACGTCTATCAGGATCTGGAGAATATTCCCGGAGAATATACCGTGCCGGAAGGCCGGGTAAAGCCCTGGGGAACAGGCCATGCAGTGTTGTCCTGTGCAGACGCGGTGGACGGCCCGTTTGCGGTGATCAACGCAGACGACTATTACGGCAGAGAGGCATTCCAGCTGATCTACGACTATCTGACCTCGACCGCCGACGATGAGAAATACCGCTACGCCATGGTGGGCTACCTGCTGGAGAATACACTTACCGAGCATGGCCATGTGGCCCGCGGCGTATGTGAGACCGATGCGGAAGGATATCTCGCCGACATCCATGAGCGGACGAAGATCATAAAGCAGGGAGAGGGGGCCGCCTATACAGAGGACGACGGC
>JAHZHG010000033.1:12654-14019 GCA_019420425.1 Clostridiales bacterium | reverse complement strand
CCAATGGCGCTGGTGATTGTCACGCGGGTGTGTTGTGCGCCCTGCTGTACCTGAAAAGCATAAACGGCCTGCCTCCCGCAGAAGCTACAAAGCGCTGCAACTTTGAGGATATGACCCCGATCTTCCCCAATGAGCGTCTGAGAATGGAGCGGACAGGTTCGGAAACCGCCATGCGTATCGTGGATTTGATTTCCCCCATTGGCAAAGGCCAGCGAGGCATGATCGTTTCCCCGCCGAAAGCCGGAAAAACGACCCTGCTTAAAGACATTGCCAAGTCCATTTTGAAAAACGACGAAAACATGAAGCTGATCATCCTCCTGATCGACGAGCGTCCCGAGGAAGTTACCGATATCAAGGAGGCCATATGCGGAAGCAACGTGGAGGTCATCTATTCCACCTTTGACGAGCTGCCTGAGCATCACAAGCGGGTGTCCGAGATGGTCATTGAACGTGCAAAGCGTCTTGTTGAGCACAAGCAGGATGTGACCATCCTGCTGGACAGCATCACCCGTCTGGCCCGGGCCTATAACCTTACCGTCCCGCCCAGCGGCCGTACACTGTCGGGAGGTCTCGACCCGGCAGCGCTTCATATGCCCAAGAGGTTCTTCGGAGCAGCCAGAAATATGCGCGAGGGCGGGAGCCTGACTATCCTGGCTACTGCGCTGGTGGATACCGGCAGCAAGATGGACGATGTCGTATATGAGGAATTCAAAGGCACCGGAAATATGGAGCTGGTACTCGACCGCAAGCTCTCCGAACGCCGGGTATTTCCCGCAATCGACATTCCAAAATCCGGAACCAGACGGGAAGATCTCCTCCTGGATAAGGAAGAGCAGGAAGCCATCTACTTTATGCGAAAAGCCATAAACGGCCAGAAATCCGAGGAAGCGGTGGAAAATATCCTGAATATGTTCGTCCGCACCCGGGACAACCGGGAGCTGGTACAGCGTGTACGAAAACAAAAATATATTTAATCTATATTCAAGCGGAAGGCGGCTGCCTTCCGCTTTTGCGCCATAAGAGGATAAGGGAGTGGTTTCCCCTAGTTGAACCAGAACCGTAAAATCCGGAGAAAAAATAAAAAAGTGAAAAATAGACAGTTGACAAAACTTACAAAACAGTATAATATAGATTTAACGTTAAACCAACTAAACAGAAGAAGAAAATAAAATAAAAAATATGCAGAATGATGAATAACTCAAACGCATATCGCTTTTTTACCTATAAGTTTAACGTTAAATGCATAAAAACAACAGGGCACCCGGACTATGGCGTCTGGCGAGAGAAGGAAGGAGCAGGGTTTTATGAAGAAACGATGGATGAGAATTGCTGGAGCCGCATTGGCGGCAGCTATGCTGACAGGAA
>JAHZHG010000033.1:7996-12644 GCA_019420425.1 Clostridiales bacterium | reverse complement strand
ATGACCGTAACGCTGCGGAGACGACCGTTACACTGGGTATCTGGCCGGAGGACACCCTTGAGGACCAGATTACCATGCACGAAGGATTTGTAGAGAGAATGAAGGAAATCGACCCGGATGTAGAGTTCGTTCCCGCATATTATAAATATGCAACGGAGACCTTCATGCCGATGGTAGAAGCCGGCAACTGCCCGACTATTTTTGAGAGCTGGTTTACGGAAACCCAGAAGCTGATTAAGGCCGGCGCCGTAGCAGATATCACGGACGAGCTGGAAGCAAGAGGCTGGCTGGATAAGATGAACCCGGCAATCCGCGCTTCCTTCTCCGACGAGAATGGCAGAGTTTACGGTATTCCCCGTGATGCATACGCGCTGGGCCTGATGTGCAATGTGGAAGTATTTGAAGAGGCCGGCCTGGTAGACGAGAACGGCTACCCGCTGTACCCGAAGACCTGGGACGAGCTGGCTGAGACCGCTAAGACTATCAAAGAGAAAACCGGTTCCGCAGGACTTTGCCTCCTGGCAAAGGACAACAGCGGCGGATGGCACTGGTCCAATATCGCATGGGCATTCGGCGCAACCCTCTGCGTAGAAAATGAAGACGGTACATATACCTCACACCTGGATTCCGAAGAAGCCATTGCAGCTATGGAATACGTAAAATCTCTGAAATGGGACTACGACGTACTGACCGCTGACCCGACCAGTGAGGACTGGGGAACCGGCTTTACCCAGCTGGGAACCGGCAATGCCGCGATGTACATCGCTGCAAACGACGCAGTTAACCAGCCCACAGAGGTAAACGGACTTCCGGTTGACAAGCTGGCCCTGTATCCGATGCCGGCAGGCGAAGGCGGACAGTATCTGCTCCAGGGCGGTACTCCGTATATGTTCTCCAAGGATGCGACTCCCGATGAAATCAACGCAGCTCTGGATTATCTGGAGGTATTCGGAAAAGCTCCGTCAGCTTCCGAGGATGCAGTCGCAGGATGGGAAGCCGATTATTCACAGAAGGAAGAAGTAGGCACGCCGGTTATTCCGCGTTTCCCGTGCTGGACCGATCAGGAGATCCTGGATGCTGAGAGCAAAGTAATCGAAGCTCACCAGAACGTAGATATGGCCCTGTTCCAGGACTACTTCGACATGGTAGATACCGATGCGCTTCGCACCGAGGAGCCCGGGCTGACTCAGGATATGTATGCGGAAATCGTAAAGGTTATGCAGGCGGTACTGACGGATAAGGATGCAGATACCGCAGCCCTGATGAAGACGGCAAATGACAACTATCAGGCGCTTCTGGACGAAAAATTCCCGGCAGAATAATTAACTGTTCATCGGGTAAGGAATACTGACGCTGTTCAAATGGCCCGGGATTGGGAAATCCCGGGCCATTTTACCGAATAAGAAAGGGAGGTGTTATGGCAATGAAAGTAAAAACCAGGTTTAAACGCAGAGACTTGATCAGCTGGATGATCATGCTCCCGTCCCTCATCCTGTTTGCTTTTTTTGTCTGGGAGCCGCTGCTGGAGAACATCCGGCTGTCGCTGTACTCGGCCACGCGGTTTGAGCTGGAGGAGTTTGTCGGTCTGTCTAACTATATCAAGGTTCTGAAAAATCCGGATTTTTCCGATGCATTTTTCAATACGTTTAAGTATGCTTTCTGGTCATTGATTATTGGATATCTGGTGCCGATTATCCTGGGCATTTTGATTTCCGAAACGGTGCACTTCCGGAGCCTGTTCCGGATAGGCGTTTACTTCCCTAACATTATTCCCGGATTGGCCACGATCTGGATCTGGAGCTATTTCTTTACGCCCGGAAACAACGGCGTACTGAATATCCTGCTGGGAAAAATCGGCCTTGGTCCGTTTGACTGGCTGAATAATCCGGCATGGACGATACCGCTGATTATTGTAACGATGACCTGGAAGGCGGCAGGCTCTACCGCCCTGATCTATATGGCACGGATCAGCTCGATCAGTCCGGAGCTGTATGAGGCGGCGACAATCGACGGGGCCGGTATCCTTCAGAGAGTCCGCCATATCACCCTGCCCGGCATCAAATCCCTGGCGCTGACCCTGCTGATTATGCAGGTGATTTCCGTATTCCAGATTCTCTATGAGCCGATGGTGCTGAAAAATGGCGGCCCGAACAATGCCAGTATTTCTCTGCTGATGCTGATGTACCGGTACGGCTTCCGCGATTTTGACTTTCCGTCTGCCGCTGCACTTTCGGTTATGGTCTGCGTGATACTGATTATTCTGAGCGGCATCTATATGAAGGCTACCGCTAAGCAGGACGAGTAGGGGGAAGAGTATGTGGAAAAAAATGAAAACCAAAAAGGACGGTGCAATTCGGGATTTCGACATGCGCTCGCCCAAGGGAAAAATTTTGTACATAGCGATTTTACTGATTTGTTTACTCATTGTAGTCATCTGCATATTTCCGGCGGTCTGGGTACTGCTGGCCGGCTTTAAGGATATCCGGGAGTTTACCCGTAATTCAACGATTTTCCCGTCCTCCTATGACATATCCAAGCTGGTAAAGACATGGAACCTGCTGAAATTTGGCACGTATTACCGCAATTCCCTCATTCTGGTATTGGGGGCAGTGGTTTGTGCGGTCATCTTTAATGGGATTTTGGCCTATGGCTTTTCCGTGTTAAAGCCCAAGGGCTACAAGATTGCCTATGGGCTGGTAATGTGGAGCCTGATGATTCCCACAACCACCAGCATGGTGGCGTTGTTCAGAAATATTAATCTGATTGGCCTGAATGGCTCCTTTATCCCGTTGTGGCTGATGTATGGAGCGAATGCGTTCTGGGTTGTGCTGTTCAAGGAGTTTTTCGATGGGATACCCCAGGAGCTGCTGGAGGCAGCCCGTCTGGATGGCTGCGGGCCGCTTCAGGTATTCAGCAGGATTATGCTTCCCATGTCCAAATCCATCATATCGGTGGTAGCTATCTTTGCCATAACGGCAGCCTGGTCAGATTTCCTTCTGCCGTATCTGGTACTGAACGGCTCAGGCAAAGAGACCGTTATGGTAAAACTGTTCACCTTCAAGGATACGCCTACGGATGCGGTGAGTGTGCTGCGCGCGGCATTGTTCTCCATCATTCCGCCTACCATTTTGTTTATGATTTTCCAGAAGCAGATTACCGACGGAGCGGCAGCAGGGGCAATAAAGGGCTGACTGGCATAGGAAAAGGAAAGAAACGAGGGAAAATGACATGGCAAAAGTAGCAGATATATATTTTAAAGCGGATCCCTGGGCGATTATCGAGGAGGGCTTTGATCCGGAATATTCCCAGGTTGCAGAATCGATTTTTTCCCTGTCCAACGAATATATGGGCGTACGCGGCTATTTCGAGGAGGGGTATTCAGGAAAGAGCCTGAAGGGAAGTTATTTCGGCGGTATTTATGAGCAGAAAAAGCAGGAGGCCTCTTCCTATGTGGGCATACCGGATATGACGGAATTTATGGTTAACTCCACAGACTGGCTGTATGTCCGGCTGGAGCTGGACGGAGAGGAGCTGGATCTGGCAAAGAGCAGCTTTTGCCGGTTCCGCCGGACGCTGGATATGCGGACAGGCCTGCTGAGCCGGAGCCTGGTGTGGCAGACCACATCGGGGAAGGAGCTGGAGCTGACCTTCCAGCGGATTCTGTCGATGAAGCATGTGGAGACGGCCGCGCAGCGGATTATTCTGCGTCCGCTGAACTTCTCAGGGAATATTCTGCTGAAGGCAGGAGCGGACGGCGGAGTGCTCCATGTGAGTGCAAAACAGAACTTTTGGAATCCGCTGGATATCCGGTGCGGGGAAAAGTCGCTGTGTATCCGAATGGAAACCGTAAATACCCGTCAGGAGGTAGCTTCGTTCAGCCGCCTGACGGGAGGGGAGTTCGTCCAGATCGGTCATGAGTGTGGAGAAAAGGCTGCCTGCCTGCGGCTGAACTGCCAGATGGAGCGGGGAAAGGAGTACATCCTGGAGCGCGGCGTGTGCAACCTGGTCTGCCGGAACCCGGAAGAGAGAGCGGCGTATGAAGAGGCCTGCCGGGGCGTGCAGGAATGCATGGACAAGATCAGCTTTGACGGAATATTAAACGAAAATACCGAATGGTGGGGCGAGGTCTGGCGGAGCTGCGACATCGAAATCGAGGGCGATCCGGCAAACCAGCAGGGCATCCGTTTCTGTATTTTCCAGCTGTTCCAGACCTATCACGGTGCGGTAAAGGGAAGCAACATCGGGGCAAAGGGCCTGACGGGAGAGGCATATAACGGCAACGCCTTCTGGGATACCGAGACGTACTGTCTGCCGTTTTTCCTGTTCAATGATCTGGAGGGGGCAAAAAACCTGCTGTATTTCCGCTATCGGACGCTGGAAGAGGCAAAAAAACGGGCCAGAGAGCTGGACTGCGAGGGCGCTTTCTATCCGATAGCCACGATAAGCGGAAAGGAGTGCTGCAATCTGTGGCAGCATTCCAGCCTGCAGCTGCAGGCGTCCACGGCAGTGGCCTACGGCATTTGGTTCTATGAAAAGCTGACCCGGGATCTGGATTTCCTGGCGGAGTACGGCCTGGAGATCCTGATCGAGATATGCCGGATGCTGGCCACCAGGGGCAGCTATTCCGGAGACGGCAGCCGCTATGGCT
>JAHZHG010000033.1:0-7986 GCA_019420425.1 Clostridiales bacterium | reverse complement strand
ACAACTGCTATACCAACTATATGGGGCGGTTTACCTTCCGCTATACCCTGGACTCCATCCGGTTTCTCCGGGAAAAACGGCCCGAGGCCTACGCGCGGGCTGCCGCAAAGACCGGCTACCGGGAAGAAGAGGGGGACAGGTGGGCGCAGATGGCCGACCGGATGTACATCCCTTATCAGGCGGATACCGGGCTGTATGAGCAGCATGAGGGCTATTTTATGCTGCCTCATGTGGACGTGGATCAGATTCCGCGGGAGGATTTTCCGTTGTACAGCCACTGGTCCTATGACCGGATTTACCGCAACGATATGATCAAGCAGCCGGATGTGCTGATGCTGATGCTGCTGTTCAACAGCTCCTTTAGTGAAGAGGAGCTGCGGAAAAATTATGAATACTATGAGCCGAGATGTATCCATGAAAGCTCGCTTTCCCCCTCGGTGCACTCGATTCTGGCCACTCAGCTGAAAAAACGGGAGGAGGCGTATGCGTTTTTCGGCTTTGCCACGCGGATGGATCTGGATAACTATAACCGGAACAGCGGAGAGGGGATCCATACCACCTCCATCGCAGCGGCGTGGATGAATATTGTCTACGGCTTTGGCGGACTGCGTTCGGACGGAGAGGGGCTTTCCCTGAATCCGGTGCTGCCTAAGCAGTGGAAGGGCTATTCCTTCCGCCTGCATTACCAGGGAGAGGTGCTGACCGTGCGGGTAAAAGACGCGCAGACAACCGTCAGCACAGAGCATGGGCAGCCGGTGGAGCTCATTCTGTACGGAAAAAAGATAACCCTGGGAGGCCAGCCGGTATGTATGGCTATTCCCGGAGACTGGAGGGGATAAATGGACTGGAAAATTCGGGAAACGGATTACAGTGAAGAGCGGATTCCCACGCTTGGAAACCGGTTTTTTACCGGGAACGGCTATCTGGGCATCCGGGGAACCCTGGAGGAGTACACCAAAAAGGAACTCGTTGCTGTCAATCTCGCCGGGATTTTTGACCAGGTGGGGGACGGCTGGAGGGAACCGCTGAATGCGCCGAACGGATTACTGACGTATATCCGCGTGGATGGCAGACGGTATGCACTTCCCGAAACGGAGCCCCTGGAGCATGAGATGGAACTGGACTACCGGAAGGGGATCTGGAGCCGGCTCACCAGGTGGAAAACAGACCGGGGAGAGGTATGTGTCCGTTCGGAACGGTTCGCCTCACGGGATGAGGTACACTTGATTGGAATGCGGTACAGCGTAACGGTGGATTATCATGCCCGAGTGGAGCTGTATACGGGAATAGACGGTGCGGTGTGGGATATCCATGGCCCCCATTACGACCGCATGGACAAAGAAAAAGACGGGGACGGGGCAGTGGTACAGGCCATTACCCATGAAAAGGGAGAGATGGTAACGGTGATGGAACAGTCCGTCACCGATTTCCCCAGGGAGAAAACGCACCTGTTTATGGGCGATGAGGCAATGACCAGATACAGCTTTATCAGCGAGCCGGGGAAACTATACACTCTGGATAAGGGAATCGTGGTCTTTACCAGCAAGGATGAGGAATTTGGAAAGGGCGAGGGAAGGCTTTTGCTGAACCGCTTTATCCGCGACGGCTATGAACGGACGAAGGAACGGCACGCCGCAGAGTGGGAAAAGAAGTGGCAGGATGCGGAGGTGCTCATCCAGGGGGACGATCTGGCGATGGAGAGCCTGAACTATTCGATTTATCAGCTGCTCTGTATTGCGCCCGCTCATGCCGAAAGCATGTCTATTCCGGCGCGCGGCCTGTCCGGACAGACGTACAAGGGCGCCGTTTTCTGGGATACGGAAATGTTCATGCTGGACTTCTTTCTGTTCACCGACCCCAGGGTGGCCCGCACGCTGATGAAATACCGGGTGGATACGCTGGAGGGCGCAAAAGAGAAGGCGAAGCAGTATGGCTGGGACGGCGCATTTTATGCTTGGGAGAGTCAGGAGGGAGGATATGACGCCTGTACGGATTACAATGTAGTGGATGTATTTACCGGGCGTCCGATGCGGACGTATTTCCGGGATAAGCAGTATCATATTTCCTCGGCAGTCGCCTACGGGATCATGCGCTACGGCGCAGTGACCGGGGATGACTCCCTTTTGGAGGACGGCGGCATTGAGACCGTGATCGAGTGTGCACGGTTTTATTATAGCCTGCTGGTCAGGCGGGCCTGCCGGGATCAGTATGAGATACTTGATGTGATCGGCCCGGATGAATACCACGAACGGGTGAACAACAACGCCTATACAAACCGGATGGCCAGGTTTACCCTGGACGCGGCCAGAGGGCTTTTGGAAAATCTGGACCGCCTGTCCCCAGAAACCGCCGGGCGGGTCAGGGCTGCATATCCGGTGGAAGAGCTGATCGAACAATTTGGCGATGCCTCCGGGCGGCTGTATCTTCAGAAGCCGGGAAAGGATGGAGTTATCCCTCAGTTTGACGGATATTTTGCCCTTGAGGACGTGTCGGTGGATACCGTGCGAAGC
Source organism: Clostridiales bacterium (assembly GCA_019420425.1). Lineage (GTDB taxonomy): Bacteria > Bacillota > Clostridia > Lachnospirales > Lachnospiraceae > JAHZHG01. Next base: position 5,476 of record JAHZHG010000033.1, on the reverse strand, counting down.
AGGCTGAAGCACCCGAAGGAATACTGGGGAGGGGCCTATGGCGTGGCCTCCCATACACGGGTAATCAAGCAGGCGGATGTGGTGACCATGCTCAGCCTGTTTCCGGGAGAGTATTCTGCGGACGTGAACCGGGCAAACTGGGAATATTACGAGCCAAGGACAGAGCACGGCTCATCCTTAAGCGCCTGTATGTACGCCATGCTGGCGTGCCGGTGCGGTATGCCGGAGAAAGCATATCCGTTTTTTACCAAATCCGCCAGGGCAGACCTGACGGACGGCGGAAAGGAATGGGCAGGGCTGATTTATATCGGCGGAACGCATCCGGCTGCGGCCGGAGGGGCATACATGACTGCCGTAGAAGGCTTTGGCGGTCTGTATCCGGCAGGAGAGGAGCTTTGTGTGAAGGCCAGTCTTCCCCGGGAATGGGAAAAGCTGAGCTATACCGTGTGGTGGAGAGGGAAGCGTTACCGGGTAGAGAGTACCAGAGAAGAAACAAAGATTTCCGCCGGATGAGAACCGCTTCCGGACGGGAACAGGCCGGGCCGCAGCGGCCAAACGGGACTGCCGCCCGCCGGTCTACAGGGCGCGGACGCTGTCCCGTTCCACCAGGTTTACCGGAAGGATAATGTTGGAACGGTCGGGCTCTTCCCCTTCCAGAAGCTGCAGCATGAATTCCGCCGCCAGACGGGCCTTCTGATCCATATCCTGATGGATCGTGGTCAGCGGCGGGGAGACCATTTGGCAGAAGGGGATATCGTCAAAGCCGACGATAGACAGATCCTCCGGCACGCGCAGCCCGTTTCTGTGCAGCCCGCTCATAATACCGATGGCCAGTAGGTCGGCTGCGGCCACCAGCCCGGTGGGGCGGTGCGCACAGGCGGCGATGGCGTCGGCAGCAGCGTGGCAGGAGGCTACGCTGTCCATTTCATATTCAAAAACAAGGGAAGGGTCAAAGGGGATACCGGCTTTGGTCAGTGCATCCTGGTAGCCAAGATAGCGCTCCTGGAGCACACCGCCGTCCTTCATCAGGGGGGCGGCAAAGCCGATCCGCCGGTGGCCTTTTTCAATGAGGTAATTGGTGGCCATAAAGCTGCCCCGGAAATCCTCCAGGCCCACGTTGTAGATGTTTTTGTGACGCACGTAGCTGTCAATAAGGACGACAGGGGTATTCAGGGAGGACAGGGTATCGAAAAAGGCGTCATTAAACACACCCGTAAAGAACAGGCCGTCCAGGTTCCAGTTCTGGAGAAAATGAACCAGCTCCTCGGTGGTCTTTACGGTGCGGACCATCAGATAATAGCCGCGGTGCCGCAGCTTGCTTTCGATTACGCCGATGGCTGAAGAATGGAAAGGATCAGCCATCATGTTGGTGTTTTCCCGGGTGATGACGTGGTTGATGAAGGCCACCACCTTGGAGGATTTGGAGACCAGGGCGCGGGCCGACATGTTGGGCGTATAGCCCAGCTCGCGGATAGCGGAATTTACTTTTTTTATGGTTTCCGGCGATACGCGGCCTGCACGGCCATGTATAACATTGGAAATAGTGGTGCAGCTGACGCCGGTATATTCGGCAAGATCTTTTATGGTTACCATGAGTTCCCTTTCTGAATGAAGGTTTAACGTTACATGAACTGCTATCAATTACTATAATATGAAAAAAATTTTTTTTCAAGAGACAGGAGGAAAAACAATGCTTAGCGGAGTAATTTTTGATTTGGATGGGGTGCTGGTGTCTACGGATGAGCTGCACTTCCAGGCATGGAAACGGCTGGCGGACGAGCTTGGCATCCGGGATTTTGACCGTGAGGACAATAAAAAGCAGCGCGGGGTGAGCCGGATGGAATCCCTAGAGGTGGTGCTGAATAAGGGCGGGCTGACGCCGGATGAGCAGGAAAAGCAGGCGATGGCCGATCGGAAAAATGAATATTATAAAGAATTGCTGAACAGCCTTGGCGACGAGGCTGTGCTGCCGGGAGCGAAAGAGACGCTGAAGCTGCTCCGGAAAAAAGGGATACGGACTGCGGTAGGCTCCGCCAGCAAAAACGCGCCGGCAATCCTGGAAAAAACCGGGCTGCTGGAAATGGTGGACGCGGTCAGCAGCGGCCTGGACATTACCCGGTCCAAGCCGGATCCGGAGGTGTTTTTGGTGGCGGCGAAGAAGCTTAACCTTGCCCCGGCGGAGTGTCTGGTTGTGGAGGATGCTGCGGCAGGGATAGCGGCGGCAAAGGCGGGCGGGATGAAAAGCCTGGCTGTCGGACCGCTTTATCAGTCCCTTGGCGGGAACTGGGAGGCAAGGGGCCTGGACGCAGTGACAAATTGGGATGCAATGCTGGAAAGATAAAAGATTTCCTTGCATTTTTAACCTCTATATGCTATAATTCAATCGCTGTTTAGGCGATCAGGCGATTGCCGCAGCCAACTGCAGGGACTTGCAGGGCTAGTCCGGGATAGCTTGCCGCGGCATCATCAGAGCGGCATTGGCCGGGAACCGACGGGATTTATCCGTCAGCAGTTCACAAATAAAGAAAAACGAGGTGAAAATCATGAAGGAAGGAATCCATCCGCAGTACTATCAGGCAACCGTAACCTGCAACTGTGGCAACACGTTTGTAACCGGTTCAACCAAAAAGGAGATCCACGTAGAAGTTTGCTCCAAGTGTCATTCATTCTACACTGGACAGCAGAAGACTGCTGCAGCTCGTGGACGTATTGAGAAATTCAATAAGAAGTACGGTATTGAATCTAAATAGGATGAGTAAAGATAAGGTTGAGGTTGCGAAATCTCAACCTATTTTTAAATGGTCTGCAAAATATTAAGGAAGTGAACGAATGAAATATTCAAATATCGGCGGACAGGCGGTCATGGAAGGGATCATGATGCGCAACGGGGAGAAATATTCTGTGGCCGTCCGCACAGTGGATAAGGACATTGCCGTGAAGGTGGAGGAATACCACAGCTTCATTAAAAATAAAAAGGTGCTTCAGCTGCCGATTATCCGGGGAGTATTCAGCTTTGTGGATTCCCTGGTGCTGGGGATGAAGACCCTGATGTATTCCGCTTCTTTCTTTGCCGAAGAGACAGAGGAGGAAAAGCAGGAGCGGGAGGCCGAGGAGCGCAGAAAAGCCGAAAAGCGCCAGGCCAGAGGGAAAAAGCCGAAAAAGGAGTTAAGCGAGGAAGAGCGTCAGGCCAGGGAAAAGAAGCTGGAGGACGCCCTGATGACCGGCACGATGATCTTTTCGGTGATTGCGGCGGTTGCGCTGTTTATGGTGCTGCCGTACTTTATTGTCAGCTTCCTGCGCCGGGTGACCGCTTCGGAAACACTGATTGCCCTGGCGGAGGGCGTGGTGCGGATTGCGCTGTTTATGGGGTATATTGTGCTGATCTCCAGGATGAAGGATATTCAGCGGACATTCATGTACCATGGCGCGGAGCACAAGTGCATAAACTGTATTGAGCACGGCCTGGAGCTGAATGTGGAAAACGTGATGAAAAGCTCCAGGGAGCACAAGCGCTGCGGAACCAGCTTTTTGCTGATCGTGATGATTGTCAGCGTGATTTTCTTTTTGTTTATCCGGGTGAACTCCCCGGTGCTGCGGGTGGTGGTCCGCCTGCTGCTGATTCCGGTGATCGCCGGAGTGTCCTTTGAGTTTATCCGTCTGGCGGGACGCAGCGAGAATAAGGTAGTAGAGCTGCTGAGCAAGCCGGGCATGTGCCTCCAGCGCCTGACCACAAAGGAGCCGGATGAGTCTATGGCCGAGGTGGCGATAAAGGCAGTAGAGGCCGTATTTGACTGGAAAAAATATCTCAACGAGAATTTCGGATATACGTATGATCTGACCGAAGGCGAAGAAAACGGCCGGGACGGCTCCGGCCTGCATGGGGCAGCTGCCGCCGCCGAGCAGCCGTGAGCCGCTCCGTAAGAGAGGCGCGGCCGCTGCCGCACGGCGGAGCCGGAGAGGAGCTGCAGGAGGCCACCTACCAGGAGGCACTGGAGGCCGGCGAGCGGCGCCTTGCCGAGGCCGGTGTGCCGGATAGCAGCCTGGATGCCTGGTACCTGCTGGAGCACTGCTGCCGGCTGAGCCGCGCCCGGTTTCTGATCCGCCGGACGGAGATCATGCCCGAGCCTCAGCGCCGGGCATACGAACGGCTGCTGGAAAAGCGCAGCCTGCGCATCCCTTTGCAGCAGATTACCGGCACGCAGGAGTTTATGGGCCTGACCTTCCGGGTAAACGAGCATGTGCTTGTCCCGCGGCAGGATACCGAGCTTTTGGTAGAAGAGGTCTTAAACGCAGTGAAACCGGGAATGCACATTCTGGACATGTGTACCGGCTCCGGCTGCATCCTGCTCAGCCTGCTGAGCCTGGGCCGGGAGCTGACCGGTGTGGGCGTGGATATTTCTGCCGATGCCCTTGCCGTAGCCAAGGCCAATGCAAAGGCCCTCCTGCCGGAAAAGCAGGTGGAGTTTGTACAAAGCGATTTATTTGCCCGTGTGAGCGGGCACTTTGACGTTCTGGTTTCCAATCCGCCCTACATCCCCGCGGGAGAAATCCCTTCTCTGATGCCGGAGGTACGCCTTCATGAGCCGGTGAATGCCCTGGACGGCGGTGAGGACGGTCTGGATTTTTACCGGATACTGGCCCGGGAAAGCGAAAGCTGTTTAGTCCCCGGCGGCCTTCTTGCCGTGGAGATCGGCTGGGATCAGGGAGAGGCGGTATCCGCCCTATTTGCCCAGGCCGGATACCGCGGCATCCGGGTGATCAAAGATCTGGCCGGCCACGACCGGGTGGTATTGGGAAGAAGAGAAAATGATGGAGGAAGATGATGTTTGATAAACTGGAGGATCTGTTGATCCGATTTGAAGAAGTATTGAATCTGCTCGGTGAGCCGGCGGTGATCGCAGATACTGACCGGTTCCAGAAGCTGATGAAGGAGCAGAGCGACCTGCAGCCCATCGTAGACGCCTACAAGGCCTACAAGGCAAGCAAACAGACGGTAGAGGACAGCCTGGCCATGCTGGAGGAGGAATCCGACGAGGAAATGCGCCAGATGCTAAAGGAAGAGCTGGCCGATGCCAAGGACGAAATCGTACGTCTGGAGCGTGAGCTGAAGATCCTGCTCCTGCCCAAAGATCCCAACGATTCCAAAAACGTTATCGTGGAAATCCGCGCCGGCGCAGGCGGAGACGAGGCGGCGCTCTTTGCCGCAGAAATCTACCGGATGTATGTGAAATACGCAGAAGCCCACCGCTGGAAGGTGGATATGATGAACCTGAATGAAAACGGCATCGGCGGCTTCAAGGAGGCGGTTTTCATGATCAACGGCCAGGGCGCCTATTCCCGCCTGAAGTACGAGAGCGGCGTGCACCGCGTACAGCGCGTCCCGGAGACCGAGTCCGGCGGCAGGATCCATACGTCCACGATCACCGTGGCCATCATGCCGGAGGCCGAGGAAATCGATTTTCACCTGGATTTAAAC
>JAHZHG010000329.1:2279-3530 GCA_019420425.1 Clostridiales bacterium | reverse complement strand
GCAATATCTATATTCCCAGGGAGCTTCCGTTAACGGAGCTTCCGGATGAGCGGATGCAGTTCACCCTGGGCATGTACGGGGACGGCGACTTCTATACCATGAAGGGTGTGGTTGAGGAGTTTCTGGAGAAAATCGGAATGGGCGGCAGAGTGAATTATGATCCCGCATCAGGCAAGCCCTTCCTGCATCCGGGCCGTCAGGCAAATGTCGTTTACAATAAAAACGTAATCGGTTATCTGGGAGAAATCCATCCTCAGGTGGCGGACAATTACGAGATCGGGGAAAAGGTATATGTGGCAGTGCTGGATATGCCGGTAATCCTGGAAATGGCCACCTTTGACCGGAAGTATACCGGAATTGCCCGGTTCCCGGCAGTGACGAGAGATATCAGCATGGTAGTACCGAAGCACATCCTGGCCGGACAGATCGAGAGTATGCTGATCCAGCGCGGCGGAAAGAATCTGGAGAGCTGCCGACTCTTCGATATCTACGAGGGCGTGCAGATCAAGAGCGGCTACAAGTCCATGACCTACTCGGTCGTATTCCGGGCCAAGGACCGTACGCTGGAGGAGGCCGATATCACTTCCGCCATGAAGAAAATCTGGAACGGGCTGGAATCCATGGGAATCGAGATCCGCTCCTGATGATTATTTATATGATCAGACACGGGGAAACCGATTGGAATACTGTACGTAAATTACAGGGAAAAACGGATATACCGTTAAACGAAAACGGGCGGTTGCTGGCAGCAGTGACCGCCGTAAACGCCTTTTCCGATGTTGCCTTTACCCATGCCTTTACCAGCCCGCTGGAGCGGGCCAGGGAAACTGCACAGATTGTCCTGCGGGGAAAACAGGTAAAGCTGGTGGAGGATTCCCGATTGTCGGAATTTAGCTTTGGCAAGTACGAGGGACTGGCGCTGAAGGACAGTCTGAGGAATTATCCGGAAATCCAGAACTTTTTTTATGCGCCGGAAAAATACCGGCCTGCCCAAGGGGCGGAGTCTATCCAAAGCGTAATTACCCGTACCGGAGATTTCCTTAAGGAGCTGGCGGGCAGGGCGGAGCTGGCCGACGCAGTTATCCTGCTGTCTACCCACGGGGCGGCCTCCCGCGCGGTGCTTGCCAATATCCGGAAAACCGGCCCGAAGGACTTCTGGGGAAAGGGCGTACCGAAAAACTGCTCAGTTACGAAAATCACATGGAATGCCGCAGAGGGGTATGCCATCGAATGGCAGGACAGGGCGTTTTA
>JAHZHG010000329.1:0-2269 GCA_019420425.1 Clostridiales bacterium | reverse complement strand
GAATGACCATGAAAACTTCTGATTTTTACTTTGAACTGCCCCAGGAGCTGATTGCCCAGGATCCGCTGGAGGATCGGGCGGCTTCCCGCCTGCTGGTTCTGAACCGCCGGACCGGCGAGCGCGCCCACCGTCATTTTCGGGAAATCAGAGAATATCTGCATCCCGGCGACTGCCTGGTGATCAACAACACCCGGGTAATCCCGGCCAGGCTGATCGGAACCCGCGTAGGGACGGAGGCGAAGATCGAGATACTGCTGCTGAAGCGGAAGGAGGAGAAGGTCTGGGAAACTCTGGTCAAGCCGGGAAAGAAAGCCAGAGTAGGGACACGGATTTCCTTTGGCGAAGGCATTCTGGTAGGAGAGGTCATTGACGTGGTGGAGGAGGGAAACCGCCTGATCCGTTTTACCTATGAGGGAATTTTTGAGGAAATCCTGGATCAGCTCGGGCAGATGCCTCTGCCTCCGTACATTACCCATCAGCTGAAGGACAAAAACCGCTATCAGACCGTCTATGCCAAATATGACGGCTCCGCGGCGGCGCCCACGGCCGGCCTGCATTTTACGCCGGAGCTTCTGGAGGAAATCCGTGCCATGGGGGTAAATATTGCCGAGGTGACCCTCCACGTGGGCCTTGGCACCTTCCGCCCGGTAAAGGTGGAGGATGTGGCCAACCATCATATGCATTCCGAATTTTACCAGGTGGACGAGGAAACGGCGGCTCTGATTAACCGGACAAAAGAGAGCGGCGGCCGGATCATCTCCGTGGGCACCACCAGCTGCCGGACCCTGGAGTCGGCGGCAGACGGAAACGGCCGGGTAAAGGCAGGAAGCGGCTGGACAGATATCTTTATCTACCCCGGCTACCGCTTTCAGATTATCGACGGCCTGATTACCAATTTCCATCTGCCGGAATCCACGCTGTTGATGCTGGTATCTGCGCTGGCAGGGAAGGAAAATGTCCTGGCGGCATATGAGGAAGCGGTGAAGGAACGGTACAGATTTTTCTCCTTCGGAGATGCCATGCTGATCGTTTAGCACCGGGCTTAAATGAAAATCCAGGACGGAAAAGGCAGAAGCGGATAAATGAATAGGAAATCACCCCGCAGATAGCGGGGCGCCCCCTGGCTGCCCAACTGTGAAAGCAGGAGGGGCTGCCAGCCATGGGCGCGGCCTGTTCATCTTGCCGTTGACTGATTCGACTGGTTTTGCTATTCATTTTTTCTCCACGGCGTTTCATAAGGATACCATCTGTTTGCCCTATGATCAGCAAGTCTTGAAAACGGATACATGTTTATTCCCCGTTCTTTCAGCTTGTCTTCCAGATAGTCACGAACCATCCATACATAAGACGGATTGGGATGGTTCATCGTAAGAACCCGTTTCAATTCCTCCTCTGAAATGCAAAGGTCGGCAAGTACGGTTTTCTTATCTGCATTTAATCTTTTGAAATTTTCCTGTAATTCTTTGGCGGTATTTCTTGTTTCTGCTGGCGTTAGCATTCATATTTCCTCCTGTTCGGCTGGTTTTGGCATATGTTTAAACTCCTTTTCAGCAAGATACATCGCAAGTATCCATGCAAGTAAATCTGCAATCGGCCCCGCATACATGATTCCGTCCACACCCGTTAGCATTGCCATGATTACTAATAGCGGAAGAAGAAAGATAACTTGCCTGCTGAGGGAGAGAAGCGCGCCTTTGCTTGCTTTCCCGATTGCAGGAAAGAACAGAGTGGTTGCTACCTGACTTCCATTCAACACTACGCAAAACAAAAAAATTCGTAAATATTTTCCAAAAAGAAGCATAATCTGGCTTGGGAAAAATACAAATCCAATGAAAGCTGCAACGGAAACAATGGAGCAAAGGATAATGACGTATTTATAGGTTTCGCGGACTCTTCCATATTTTTTTGCGCCATAATTAAATCCCAAAATAGGCTGTGCGCCTTGTGTAATTCCTAATAAAAAGGCACTGTATATTGCGTTGATTTTGAGTACAATTCCCGCCACCGCTATTGGAATGTCACTCCCATATATAGAGGCTGCACCGTAATTTTTAAGCAAATTATTCGTCGTAAGCTGTACGGCTAATGATGACAGCTGAAACATCAGCGAGCTTACGCCCAGCCTGGCGATATTGGGCATGATCTTTATATTCGGGATAAAATTCCGCCACGTTAATTTCACCGACTTGAATCGCGGCAGGTAGAAAATCATCATTCCTCCAGATATTACCTGGCTGATAAAGGTTGCCCACGCTGCTCCGGCAATTCC
>JAHZHG010000328.1 GCA_019420425.1 Clostridiales bacterium | reverse complement strand
AGAGTGTCTCCACAAAAAGTTCGATACAAATTATAGCATTAAAATTTTAAAATACCAAGGAAAATTTGAATATTTTCCCTGCTTTTTTGTTATCTAAGAAAGACTGATCCGGTCAATCTTCTCCAGCTCTTCAGCGGTAAACGGCGCCCCATGGAGCAGCTGCACATTTTCCTTGATCTGCTCCGGCCGTGAGGCCCCGATCAGTACGCAGGTCACCTCGTCGTCCTTCAGCACCCAATTCAGTGCCATCTGCGCCAGAGACTGCCCCCTCTCCCCGGCCAGTGCATTCAGTTCGCGGATTTGCTCCATCCGCTTTTCGGTCAGGCTGGCTGCCTTCAGGAAACGGCCGTCCGCCTTGATCCGGCTGTCCTCGGGGATTCCGTTCAGATAGCGGTCGGTAAGCATACCCTGGGCAAGCGGGCTGAATGCAATCACACCCTTATTCAGCTTTTTCGCCGTCTTTTTCAGGCCATTCTGCTCGATTGTCCGGTCAAAAATAGAGTAACGGTTTTGGTTGATGACAAACGGGCACTTCAGTTCTTTTAAAATCGCCGACGCACGGGCCAGGGTCGGGCCGTCGTAATTGGAAAGTCCCGCGTACAGTGCTTTTCCGCTTCTGACTGCCGTATCCAGCGCATGCATGGCCTCCTCCAGCGGAGTCTCCGGATCCATCCGGTGATGATAGAAGATATCCACATACTCCAGCCCCATACGTTTCAGGCTCTGATCCAGGCTGGCAATCAGATATTTTTTGCTGCCCCAGTTGCCGTAGGGGCCGGGCCACATATCGTACCCTGCCTTAGTGCTGATAATCAGCTCGTCCCGGTAGGGGTACAGCTCCTCTTTCAGGATTTTCCCCAGATTCGTCTCTGCACTGCCGTATTCCGGGCCATAGTTATTGGCCAGGTCAAAGTGGGTAATTCCCAGATCAAAGGCCTGAAAGCACATTGCCTTCATCCGGGCAGGGTCGGCATTTGTGCCGAAATTGTGCCAGAAACCCAGACACACGCGGGGCAGCTTAAGCCCGCTTTCTCCGCACCGGTTATACTGCATCTCATTGTATCGGTTATTCGCTGCTTTATAGCTCATCGTTGTATTCTCCTTCTCCCTCTGCTGCTTTCCCCTCGTCCGTACTATGCCAGCGGCCCGCCGTTTAACTCCTCCAGCATCGCTGCCTTATCCGGGCTCCGCATCAGGGTCTCCCCAATCAGCACTCCGTTTACTCCGGCTTTTTTCAACGCCTCTATATCCCCGGCCGTCCGTATACCGCTCTCTGCCACAAACAGGACGCCCTCCGGCGCTGCGCTTCTCAGCCTTATGCTGTTGTTGATGTCCACAGTAAAGTCCTTCAGATTCCGGTTGTTTACGCCGATCACCCGGGCTCCCGCGGCAACGGCAGAACGCATCTCTTCTTCATCGTGCACCTCCACCAGGGCGGAAAGCCCCAGGCTGTCGCACACGGAGAGGTAGCGCTCAATTGTGCGGGTATCTAAGAGGGCACAGATCAGCAGGACAGCCGCTGCCCCCAGCGTTTTCGCTTCGTAGATCATGTACTCGTCCACCACAAAATCCTTGCGCAGAACCGGTATCTTTACCGTTCCGGCGATCTCTTTCAGATATTCATTTTTCCCCAGAAAGTACTTTGGCTCTGTCAGGCAGGAAATCGCGCCGGCGCCGGCCTGTTCATACTGCCGGGCAATTTCCAGATAGGGGAACTCCTCGGCAATAATTCCCTTTGAGGGAGATGCCTTTTTTACTTCACAGATAAACTGTATCCCAGGCTTTTTTAAACTTTCTTCGAACGGGAACCGCTTATCCCGCTTCATCCGGCACGCCTGTTTATGTATCTCGGAAAAGGGTATCTGGCGTTTCGCTTTCTGTACCCGCAGCTTTGTATCCGCCGCAATCTGTTCTAATATCATTTTTCTGCCTCCCTGTTTATCATGGCTAAATCCGGTCCATCATTTCCACCGCGTCACGGATTGTCCGCACGCCGACCAGCTTGATACCTTCTATTTTGTTTACGGATTTTCTGCAGACCTGCGGCAGGATCACGGTCTCAAATCCCAGCTTTTTCGCCTCCTGCACTCTCTGCTGCGCCTGGCTCACTGCGCGCACCTCTCCGCTAAGGCCTACCTCCCCGAAGGCCAGCACCTTGTCTCCGATTACCCGGTCACGGTAGCTGGAAACCAGCGCAAGCACGATTCCCAGATCCACTGCCGGCTCCTTCATTCGGATGCCTCCGGCAATATTCACGTACGCATCGCAGTTCGACAGCCGCATTCCCAGCCGTTTTTCAATCACCGCCAGCAGCAGGTTAACCCGGTTTAGGTCCGCGCCGTCGGCGGTTCGCCGGGGATAGGCCAGACTGCTCTGGCAGACCAGCGCCTGTATCTCAATCAGCACGGGCCTTGTCCCCTCCATGGAACAGGCCACTACTGATCCCGGCTCTCCCTCTGGTTTTCCCTCCAGCATGTACTCTGACGGGTTTTCCACCTCTACCAGGCCCTGCTCCCGCATCTCAAATACACCGATCTCATTGGTGGAGCCAAAACGGTTTTTTACGCTGCGCAGTACCCGGTATGCCGCATGGCGGTCCCCTTCAAAGTAAAGTACAGTGTCCACCATATGCTCCAGCACCCTCGGCCCGGCCACCACGCCTTCCTTGGTCACATGTCCCACAATAAATACGGAAATACCCATGACCTTGGCAATCTGCATCAGCACTCCCGTAGATTCCCTGACCTGGGACACGCTGCCCGGCGCAGACGATACCGTTTCATTGTACATCGTCTGTATGGAGTCGATGATCACCACGGTAGGCTTTGTCCGCTCGATCGCCTCCCGAATAAAGTCCAGATTGGTCTCGCAGAGCAGCAAAAGAGAGCTGCCGAACCTGCCCATCCGGGACGCCCGGATTTTGATCTGCTGGAGGGATTCCTCCCCGGATACATACAGCAGTTTTTCTCCCCGGTCCGCCAGCTCCCGGCAGACCTGTAGCAGCAGCGTAGACTTTCCAATACCCGGGTCTCCGCCTACCAGAACCAGGGAGCCCGGCACAATCCCGCCGCCCAGCACCCGGTCCAGCTCCGCCATCCCTGTGGACAGCCGCAGATCCTTTCTGGCCTCAATATCCTCCAGCTTCACCGGCTGAGCGCTCTGCACCCGTCCGGGCGATACCTTCGCCTTAGGGCGTTCCACCGGCTCCTCCGCAAACGTATTCCATTCCCTACAGGCCGGACACTGGCCCATCCACTTCGTAGACTCAAAGCCGCAGCTCTGACAGAAAAAAACAGTCTTACCCTTTGCCATCTTTCCTCCTGTAAAATCGTTGCTGTCTGTTCCTTATTATATTACTTAATTTCACACGGGGCAACTGGTTTTCATCGTGCGTTCCATGTAAAAATTCTATACTTTATGCGCCGTATACACCGTGGCTTCGTTCTGGGATGCTTGAAAGGTGTAGTTTTTTAAATATATTGGATTCCCGGACGCCCCGGCAGGCCCACTATGCCCCGCAGACACGGCAAATT
>JAHZHG010000327.1 GCA_019420425.1 Clostridiales bacterium | reverse complement strand
GGCGGTTGTGGCTGTGGGCTACTACCTGGGCGCGGGGCGGCTGGTCGCCCTGTTCATGAGCAAGGAGAGCATCATCGCCTACGGAAGCCGCTTCCTGCGCGGGCTTTGCCTGGCGACGCCCTTCCTCTGTATGGACTTTCTGGCAGTAGGCGTATTCCAGGCCTGCGGGATGGGAAGAAGATCGCTGATTTTTGCCGTTCTGCGGAAAATTGTGCTGGAAATTCCGGCGCTTATCCTGTTAAACTGGCTTTTCCCGCTCTACGGCCTGGCCTATGCCCAGACCGTAGCCGAGGTGATTCTGGCGATTGCCGCAGTGGTGACGCTGAGACATATTCTCCGGGAAGCCTAGCAGAGCACGATAATCTTCCGCGGCGTAGTCTGGGGAGGTATGCTCCTGGTGGTCATGGTGTAGTAAACCAGTAAAAAGCGATTGCCGGGAGTGCAGGTGAAGCTTTGGCCGTTTGCTGTCCGGACCACGGTATTTCCGCCGATGTTCAGCTGCAGGGAGCCGTCCTCGGCGAGGAGGCGGCGGTCGAAAAAGGCAATCATGACCTGCTCATTTCGGTTAATGGCCGTGATGATCTGGGCGCGGTACTGGGGCGGAAAAATCAGCGGAACCGGCAGGCTGCTGTCATAGAAGGCGGCCACCCGCATACCTGGCCGGAGCTGCCGGCTGTCGATGACCAGCGTCTCCTGGCTGATGACAAAATTGATCACTCCGTTTTCTGTGCCAAGGGACATCATTTGCGTACAGCAGTCATTGCCCCTGGAAACATTCAGGATAGTGCCGATTACCGGCACAAAGGAAGAATAGTCCATAAAAACCCCTTTTTCTTTAGGTTATGCGTCAGAGGAAGGAGGGTTCCTGATTGGACGGAGGAAAGCAGGTATACCCCCTGCAGACGTAGTAGGTTGTCCGGCCGTTGAGCAGGGAATAGCCGTCCGCGGGCTGCTCAAGCAGTCTCAGCCTGGCGGACAGAGGAAGCCGGGGAAGTATGGTTTCCGGTCTGTCCCCGGGGGCGAGGACAACGGTGATATCGGACGGCGGATAGCGGTAGAGCAGCAGAACGGTCAAAAACAGGCAGTGGCCTGCAGGATAATCTGCTGCCTCGGCGGAGAGAAAGGCCAGCTGCCTTTCTGCCGCCTGCCGGTATTCCTCCCGGCCGGTAAGCTGGGAAAGACGGACGAGACAGAAGGCCATAACAGAGTTCCCGCTGGGCAAAGCGCCGTCGTAGCTTTCCTTTGGCCGGGTGATCAGCGGGGCGTTTTGTGAGCCCCAGAGAAAATAACCGCCGCCGTTCTTATCTGCAAACTGTTCCATGGCTTCATGGCAGAGCTGCTCCGCCCGATCCAGATATGCAGCACCGCCGGCAGTCTCATAAAGGAAAAGGAGAGCAGCCGTATAACAGGCATAGTCATCCAGAAAGCCCTTTACCGAGCGTGCTTCTTTGCGCCGGCTGACGTAGAGAAGGCTGCCGTCGGTGAGCTGCTTTTCAATAAACTGCTGAGCACGCTCGGCCGCCGCGAGATACCGCCGACTGCCGGAGACGCGGTACAGGGCCGTCAGCGAACAGATCATCAGAGAGTTCCAGGCTGTCAGCACCTTGTCATCTATGTGGAGGCTGGCACGGGATTTCCTATAGTCATACAGCAGTCCTTTTTCCCGGGCAAAGGGATCGTCAACCGCATTTCCATTCAGCAGATTCGGGATATTTTTTCCTTCAAAATTTCCATGGCCCGTAATAGCAAAGTAGGCGCAGAAGGCCTCGCCCCTTTCTTTTCCCAAAACCGATAAAATTTCTGCTTTATCCCAAACGTAAAACCTTCCTTCCTCCCTTTCGCTGTCTGCATCCTGGGCAGAGTAAAATTCCCCGTCAGGGCCGGTCATTTCCCGGAGGATATATTCGGCGGTTTTCTCAGCGGTATCCAAAAACAGGCTGTTTCCGGAAGCGCGGAAGGCCGCAGAGCAGGCCAGGATCATCAGGGCGTTGTCATAGAGCATTTTTTCAAAGTGGGGGACGAGGTAGCGGCTGTCGGTGGAATAGCGGGAAAAGCCCCAGCCAATGTGATCGAAGATTCCGCCTCTGCGCAGCTGCTCCAGGGTTTTTTTCACCTGCTCCAGCGGGCGGGCTTCGCCGGTGACCCGGGAATAAAGGGTGAGAAAGAGCAGATTATGCGGGGTGGGGAACTTGGGCGCCCGTCCAAAGCCGCCGTTTACCGCATCAAAGCTGCGGGAAAAGAAGGCCGCGGCCTCTTTGGGCAGCTCCAGGTTAATCCGGGGGGATATAAGGTCATCCGGAGAGCCGGAGGAGACATGCTCTGCGCTCTCTGGCTCGGCCATCCGGCCAGAGCCGGAACTATCCGCCGGGCTAAGCTGAGACAGAAGCTCCTCTGCGGATTCCAGAAGCTCGTCCCTGTTGGTGTCCCATTTTCTGGCGATGGCCGTCAGCAGCTGGCGAAAGCCCATTATGCCCTGGCGGGTGTCCGGAGGGAAATAGGTTCCGGCAAAAAACGGTTTCTGCTGCGGCGTCAGGAAAATGCTCATCGGCCAGCCGCCGCTTCCCGTAAAGGCCTGGCAGACGTCCATATATACGGCGTCGATATCCGGGCGCTCTTCCCGATCCACCTTGACGGCGATAAACTGCCGGTTAAGGATTTCGGCAATTTCCGGATGTTCAAAGCTTTCATGCGCCATCACATGGCACCAGTGACAGGTGCTGTAGCCAATACTCAAAAATACCGGTTTGTCCTCTGCGCTGGCTCTGGCGAATGCCTCATCGCACCAGGGATACCAGTCTACCGGGTTTTCGGCATGCTGTAAAAGATAGGGGCTGGTCTGCCCGCTTAGCCGGTTGCTCATGGATTTTTTCCTCCTTTTCTGTTCAGGTTTCCGTTTGACGGATTATCCAGCAGCTGGCCCTCCGAAGTAAAGCGGGAGCCGTGGCAGGGGCAGTCCCAGGAATGCTCCGCATCGTTCCATTTCAGGGCGCAGCCCATGTGGGGACAGCGCTTTCGGGACGGGGTGAGCAGGTCCACTGCGGCCGTGCATCCATTGAACAGAAGCTGGGGCTTTAGCATGTTTCTGGAAGGCGAAAAGACCTCGGCATATGGATTTTCCCGTTCGCAGACCAGATCTGAGAGCAGCATTGCCGCCGTCATGGAAGAGGTGATTCCCCACTTGTTAAATCCAGAGGCCACAAAGTGGTTCGGCGTTCGTTTGGAATATTGCCCGATGTAGGGGATGCCGTCCAGGGACATACAGTCCTGGGCTGCCCAGGAATACGCCTCGGAGGCGGCGGGATAGTATGCCTGCGCAAAGCCCCGCAGCTCCTGCCAGTTTCCGCCCTTTTTTCCTGTCCGGTGGTCGCCCCCGCCGACCAGCAGGAGATCCCGGTAATTGCGGAAGGACATGCCGCATTTGGCCTCGTCCAGATACATGCCGTCCAGCCGGGCGGCATGCCTTAGGGCAATGACGTAAGACCGATGCTGATACAGCTTCAGAAAGTACATACCGTGCGCATTATCCATGGGAAAGTGGGTGGTCAGGATCAGCTTTTGGAAGGTAATTTCTCCCTTTG
>JAHZHG010000326.1:324-3578 GCA_019420425.1 Clostridiales bacterium | reverse complement strand
CTATTATAGAACGGTGAATCTGAAAAGTCTGTCGAAATAAAAAACGCCGCACAAAATCTGTGCGGCAGCTCCGTTGGTTTTCTTATTCAGTTGGAAGAGCGGAATACCAGCTCGCCAGGGTATACCAGTCCCAGCTTTTCTTTCGCTATGGACTCAATGTACTCCTTCGTCCGCATCTCGTCCTTCATGTTTGCTATCTCTTCTGAGCGCTGTTCCTCTATCTCTATCTGCTCACGCAGTGTGGCCTCCTGCTCCACATAGGAAGCATTCTTCCGCTTCAGCTCGCTGCTCTGATTGAGCATCGTAACAATCAGCACCACTACTACGATCACAATTCCCCACATCCCCAGGCGATTGCCAAGAGAAGTGCGTCGTCTGCGTTTGATCGTCATCTTTATATCCCCTTAACCGTTTTCTCCCCGAATTTAGGCTATCTCTATATTAACCACTTTTTCTTTCTTTTTCAACTACTTTTTTCATATTTTTTTGACGACTTTTGTCGAAAATGACCATATTTATCCGGCGGCGCAGACGGCGTACCGGCCTGGCGGCAATCTGCAGCCCTTTTTGCATGAGCTTTACCGGCAGGCACAGCAGCTTCAGGACCCATTTGAGCACAAAAGCGGTCAGCCAGACCACCGGTCTGCTCAGGGTCTGGTGATACAGGATCATGCCCAAAAGTATGCCCAGCAGGATATATCCCCGGAATATGCCGTTATTCTCCGCAAAGACCAGCGCAAAGGTGCTGATCCCGGCAAATACCCAGTAAAGCAGGTCCTCCGCTGCCGTCGCAATGCCGCCGTGCAGCACGGCTCTGCGAAGCCCTCTCAGCAGATCATACAGAAAAAGCAGCCCGGCTCCCTGGCCGGCTGCCATGAGAAAGAGCAGGGCCTCCCTGCTGATTACCTGACTCATCCGGCCCCGCTAGCCAAACAGCCGCTTCATCATTGACTGATTTTTTCGGCCTGCACTGCCGCCATCCAGATAGGTCATGCTCTGCACGCTGCCGGAAAACTCCACTTCTCCCTTTTCCAGGGTAAGCCGGCTGATATGCAGATCCTTGCCTTTGAGCGCCAGCCTGCCAAGCGTTGTCTCCAGCAGAATCTCCCCTGTGTCAAAGGAGTGGACGTCGGTCACACCGCTCACCAGTCCGTCCCTGCGGTTATTTAGCAGGAGCTGCTGCTCCTTTTCTCTTTTCTCTTCCATGCGCTCCTCCGGACTTATGTTCTCTTTTCATCATATGCCCGCGCCCCATGGAATATACCGGGTCTTTATTCGGAAAGGTACCGGTATAATTCTCCGGCCTCTTCCTTTTTCACCGTTTCCTGGACATCCAGTACCTCTACCTTAACCGCCTTTGTTCCAAATCGGATTTCAATGATGTCCCCTTCCTTCACTGCAGCCGAAGCCTTGGCCGGGCGGTCATTGATCAGGACACGGCCTGCGTCGCAGGCTTCGTTGGCCACGGTTCTCCGCTTAATCAAACGGGACACCTTTAAAAACTTATCTAATCGCATAGTGCCTCCCATAAAAATTGCCGCACCAGCCGGTTGAACTGTCCAATTCCTGCTTAGCAGGGGGGCAGCTCAGGTTCCGGCAGTGCGGCAGTCCTTCGTTCTGACTGTAATCCGAATTACTCGTTGATCATATCCTTTAATGCTTTACCAGCTTTGAATCTCGGGGCCTTGGAAGCGCTGATCTGCATCGTTTCACCGGTCTGAGGATTTCTGCCTTCTCTTGCTGCACGCTCGGATACTTCAAATGTACCAAAACCTACTAACTGAACCTTGTCTCCGCTCTTTAACTGCTCGGCAACTACGTCGGTAAACGCCTTTAATGCTTTCTCCACGTCTTTTTTTGATAATTCGGTCTTCTCTGCTACAGCAGCAATTAATTCTGTCTTGTTCATGTGATTATTTCCTCCTCTAATTTCCTCTGTCGCTTTCTCCTACTGTAAACTCAAAACAAAATTGTGATTCCGGCACAGTTTTTGTTTCGCCCGCGAAGCTGCGCACCGTTGCCCGAAGGGCTCTGGCAAGAACCTCTCTTTTGTGGCTCTGGTAATATTTATATAATGGAATAACCCTTTTGTCAAGGAATTTTCGGAGGTTCATCCGCTTCTTTCGTTCGCATGGATTCCCGTTTTTTTGACAAATGCTCTATCACCTGTTCGGAGGCGGAAAGGAAAGCCGCGTTCTCCCGTGCTTTTTCGCCAGGGTCCTCTCTTTCTCTCTCTTTTTTCTTGATTTCCTCCCATTTTACCAGAACGTTTTCGGCATCCGGCACGGACGCGTTTCCAAAGACGTGGGGATGGCGGCGAATCATTTTTTCATTCAGGCCCGCAATCACATCGTCTATGGTAAATAATCCCATCTCTCCGGCAATCTCACTCAGCAGAAGAACCTGAAGCAGTACGTCCCCCAGCTCTTCACAGAGGTTGTCTCCCTTTCCGGTTGCATGGTACAGATCGATCCCTGCTATCGCCTCCGTCATCTCATTGATCATACAGGGCTTCAGGCTGTCAAAGGTCTGCGCCCTGTCCCACGGGCATCCATCCGGCGCACGCAGCCTGGAAATCGTGGCGGCAAGCTCCTCAAAGCTCACCCGCCCCTTCTTCTCTGTCGCTGCCATTCCTTTAAAGCATCTCCTGGATCATCGCCAGCACCTGCTCGCCAAGGGCTGCTGACTTCGCGTCGGCGTCCTCCAGGGAGGTTCCTTTCACGCCGTAGTAGAATTTCACCTTCGGCTCTGTGCCGGAGGGACGAACGCACAGCCATGCGTCGTCGGTCAGGTCGTAATACAGGACATTGGAGGCGGGCAGCCCGGTGGAGGTCACCTCTCCGGTCTTGATGTTGCGGATGGTATCCAGCTTGTAGTCCCTGGCGGAAACTACGGTATAATCCCCGAATTTCTCCGGTGTATTGGTTCTCAGCGTGTCCATGATCTCCTGGATCTTCTGCAGGCCCTCGATCCCCTTCAGGGTAATGGACTTGATATCGTCCTTGTAATAGCCGTAGCGCTCGTACAGATCGATCATGGCATCCCAGAGGGTCTTACCCTGGGTCTTGTAGAAAGCAGCCGCCTCGCAGAGGGCCATCGTAGCCACAATCGCATCCTTGTCCCTTGCGTGAGTGCCGATCAGGCAGCCGTAGCTCTCCTCAAAGCCAAACAGATAGGTACCCTTTCCGCTCTGCTCAAAGCCCAGAATCTGCTGTCCGATGTACTTGAAGCCGGTCAGCACCTCGATCAGCTTT
>JAHZHG010000326.1:0-314 GCA_019420425.1 Clostridiales bacterium | reverse complement strand
GCTGGTCACGATCGTCTTGATCAGGCAGCCGTCATCCGGCAGGCCTCTGGTGGCCTTTCTCTGGCCGATCTCGTAGTCTGCCAGCAGGCATCCGGACATGTTTCCGGTCAGGCTGTGGTACTCGCCGGTCTTTGCATCCTTTACGTATACGCCGAGACGGTCTGCATCCGGGTCAGTGGCCAGCACCAGATCCGCGTCGATCTCCTTTGCCAGCTTCAGGCCCAGGGTAAAGGCCTCAGCAGCCTCCGGGTTCGGATAGCTGACGGTGGGGAAATTGCCGTCCGGCAGCTCCTGCTCTTTTACCACATATACCT
>JAHZHG010000325.1 GCA_019420425.1 Clostridiales bacterium | reverse complement strand
GCCGGAGCGTTGCCATCAGCGACGGATGGACAACCTCCCCACCATAGCGGCGTCCTGCTATCCAAGAATACCCAACGGCGTCCGAGAATCCAAGAATACCCAAACCCCATACAAGAAAAGAGGATACACCATGCCAGAAGAGAGCACATTAGACAGGATCTTAAATTCAGCAAAGCAGGAGTTCCTGGCAAAGGGATTTTTAAATGCCTCACTCCGCACGATTGTGAAGCAGGCCGGAGTTACGACAGGCGCCTTTTACCGATACTATGACAGTAAGGAGTCTCTGTTTGCCGCTCTGGTGGATGAGCACGCAAACTACGTCCTTAATTTATTTAATCATACGGTGGATGATTTTGAAAGGCTTCCGGGAGAGGAACAGACCGAGCAGATGTACAGCACCTCCAGCTTTTATCTGGATAAGCTGCTGGATTACGTTTATGCGCATTCCGATGCCTTTAAGCTCCTGATTGGATGCGCGGAAGGGACTGCCTATGCAGACTTTATCCATCAGCTTGTTGTCCGGGAAGTGGAGTCTACGTATGCCTATATGCAGACGCTTACAAAAATGGGATATTCGGTGGAAAAGCTGAATAAAAAGCTGATTCACATTATCGCCAGCGGACTGTTTTCGGGGATTTTTGAAGTAATTATCCATGATATGTCCAAGGAGGAGGCCAGGGAGTACCTCCTGCAGTTTCACCGGTTCTATACGGCGGGGTGGTCAGAGCTTCTGCATGTCAAATTTTTGAAAGAATAGAGAAATTCCGTTAAGGGTTTCTCTTTTATATAAATCATAAGTTAGTTATATCTAACAAAAGTAAGGAGGAGAGAATTAATGAAGCAAAAAGAAAAATCTGTGGCCAGCTGGCTTGCGGAATTTGCCGGTACATACAGGGGGCTGTATACGGCGAGCGTACTGCTGGCTGTATGCGGCGTTGCGTGCAGCATTGTCCCCTACGTCATTATGGGCGACATGGTTGCCAGGCTGATTGCGGGGAACCGGCAGTGGGAGCTGTATTTTCGGGAAGGGCTGATTATGGCGGCATTCTGGCTGGGGAGAGTGATTTTTCACGCCCTTTCCACAACCTGCTCCCATAAAGCGACCTTCCATGTATTGGGGAATATCCGAAAGCGGGTCTGCGACAAGCTGGCCAGGGTTCCCCTGGGAAAGGTAAAGGATACGCCCTCCGGGTCGCTGAAAAACATTATTGTGGAGCGGATTGACAGCATTGAGACGACCCTGGCCCACATCTTGCCGGAGTTTACGGCAAACCTGCTTGCTCCGCTTGCCGTGTTTGTGTACCTTTGCATCATCGACTGGCGGATGGCCCTGGTTTCCCTGATTAGCCTGCCCCTTGGCCTGGCGGCTTACATGGGCATGATGATCGGATACGAGGAGAGCTTTAAGAATACGGTGACAAAGACAAAGGTGTTGAACGACACGGCGGTGGAATACATCAACGGAATTGAGGTAATCAAGGCCTTTGGCAGGGCGCAGAACTCCTATGAAAAATTCAAGGTTGCCGCAAAGGAGGGGGCCGACTGCTATATTGAGTGGATGCGCCGGTGCAATGTGTTTTTCAGCATTGGGATGGTGCTTACGCCATGCACGGCGATTTCGGTATTGCCGATCGGCGGAATTTTTGTGAAAAACGGCTCCCTGTCTGTGCCGGATTTTATCCTCTGCATTATCCTGTCCCTCGGGCTGATTGCGCCGCTGATTACCGTAATGTCCTATTCTGACGACCTGGGCAAGCTAAGAACCATTCTGGGCGAGGTGACGGACGTCCTCTCCTGGGAGGAGCTAAAGCGTCCGGCGCAGGATGCGGGAAAGCCCGTTGATTATTCCGTTACTCTGGAAAAAGTAACCTTTGGCTATAAGGATAAGGAAGTGCTGCACGGAATTGACATGCAGATTCGCCAGGGAACGGTCAATGCGCTGGTAGGCCCTTCGGGAAGCGGAAAATCCACGATTGCCAAGCTGATCGCCTCTCTGTGGGATACAAAGGACGGCAGCATCCGGATTGGCGGCGTGGATATACGCGATCTGTCACTGGAGGAATATAACCGCAGGGTAGCGTACGTTTCCCAGGACAATTATCTGTTTGACGTTACGATACGGGAAAATATCCGAATGGGCCGGATGGACGCTACGGATGCCGAGGTGGAGGCGGTGGCAAAGCAGAGCGGCTGCCATGAGTTTATCATGCAGCTTGAGCATGGCTATGATACCGTGGTCGGCGGCGCAGGCGGACATCTTTCCGGAGGCGAACGGCAGCGGATTGCCATTGCCCGGGCTATGCTAAAGGACGCGCCGATTGTGATTTTGGACGAGGCCACAGCCTACACGGATCCGGAGAATGAAGCGGTGATTCAGTCCTCCGTGGCTAAGCTGGTACGTGGAAAAACCCTGCTTGTGATCGCCCACCGGCTGTCCACGATTGCCGATGCAGACCGGATTTTTGTAATTGACGGCGGCAGAGTCGCAGAGGAGGGCACGCACAGCGAGCTGCTTGACAAGGGAGGGCCTTACGCCAAAATGTGGAAGGCTCACATCGGAGTAAAAAACAGAGAGAAGGAAGGTGAAATATATGCTTAACATATTTCAGAAGTTTTTCGCTTTCTGCGGGGAAAATAAAAAGAAGTTTTACCGCTCGTTGGTAGACGGCGTGATCTTTGCCTTTATGTAAGCGCTGAAAATCCCGGCAATTATGCTGATGCTGCAGGGGGCGCTGGACGGAAACATTACCTCAGGGCTGATCGGAAAATGCTTTGCGCTCCTTTTGTTCAGTGTTATTGCAGGCTCTATTGTGAAATACCGGGCAACTATCCTGCAGTGCGAGGCAGGCTATGGGACGGCGGCGAATAAACGAATCGAAATTGCAGAGCATCTGCGCTATCTGCCAATGGGGTATTTCAATGAAAACAGCCTTGGCTATATTACCTCTGTGACCACAAATACAATGGAAAACCTGGCGGATGTGGCGACCAGGGTAGTTATGCTGACTACCCAGGGGATCTTAAATACCACGATTATTGCGGTTATGGTACTGGTTTATGACTGGCGGATCGGGCTGGTTTTGGTGGCCGGAATGCTTCTGTTTTTTGCGGTAAACAGCGCCATGCAGAAAAAATCCCAGAGGGTTTCACCGAAAAAAATAGCGTCCGATACCAGCCTGGTGGAGCAGGTGATTGAATATGTGCAGGGCATTGCGGAGGTAAAGGGCTATAACCTGACCGGAAAAATGTCGAAACGGCTGAATCAGGCGATCGATGGAAATACGGACACCAATATCGAGCTGGAGCTGACCTTTATCCCATTCATGACGATACAGAACGGGCTCATCAAGCTGACGGGAATTGTGATGACGCTGTTTTCGATCTATCTGTATCTGCAGGGAAGCATGGAGCTGATTACCTGCATCGGTATGATGATCTGCTCCTTTATGGTATTTGCCAGCCTGGAGCAGGCCGGTAATTATTCCGCCCTTCTGCGCACCGTGGACATCAGCGTGGATAAGGCGCAGTCCATCATGGAGCTTCCGGCGATGGACATTGAGGGAAAAGAAATCACGCCGCAGCACTTTGATGTGGAGCTTTCCGGCGTAGA
>JAHZHG010000324.1:1300-3613 GCA_019420425.1 Clostridiales bacterium | reverse complement strand
AGCCTGCTGTTTTCCCTGGCGCCGTACGTCCGGGAGATATCCGGAGGCTTCCGTATTATTATCCTGACGATACTGATTGCCGGGGCTGCTGCGGTAATTCATCCGGTAGAAGAGAAGGAGGAAGAGGGCAATGAATAAGCAGATTTATATTTATCTTCTGGTAGCCGCCGCCGTAACGTATCTGATCCGGGCGCTGCCGCTGACGCTGATCCGGAAGAATATCACCAACCGGTTTTTTCGGTCATTTCTGTACTATGTACCCTATGTTACCCTCGCGGTAATGACATTTCCGGCTATTCTCTCTGCAACGGGAAGCAGGATTTCTGCTGGGATTGGGTTTGCCGCGGCGGTTATACTGGCCTGGATAGACGGAAATCTGTTTAAAGTAGCTCTGGGCGCGTGCGCAGCCGTTTTTTTAACCGAGTTAATTCTGGTCTGATAAAAGGAGGAAGGGCAGATGAAGCTTGCACTGGCACAGACGAATATTGTCTGGGAGGACAAAGAAAAGAATCTGGAACGGCTGATTGGCTGTCTGGAGCAGAGCGGCAGGGAGGCTGTGGATCTGATCCTTTTTCCGGAGCTGTCCCTCACCGGCTTTTCCATGAATACAGAAAAAATAGCGGAAAAGGACGGCGGCTTTGGGACAAAGCAGCGAATTGCCGCCCTGGCGCGGATGTATGGGATAAATATCGGTATCGGCTATGCCCTGCGCGGCGCGTCTGATCGGGTTTACAACTGCTATGGCCTGTTCGGGCGGGATGGAGAATGCCTGGCGGAATATCAGAAAATCCATCCGTTTTCCTACGGCAGGGAAAGCCGCTATTATACCGGAGGAGAGCGGATCGTCTCTGCCAGCCTGGAGGGGATGACGGTGACGCCGTTTATCTGCTATGACCTCCGGTTTCCGGAGCTTTTTCGGATCGCGGCGGGCCAGAGCAGTCTGATGGCAGTCGCGGCAAACTGGCCGAAAAGCAGGGAGGAGCACTGGAGATGCCTTCTGCGGGCCAGAGCCATCGAAAACCAGTGCTATATCGCGGGAATTAACCGGACGGGTACGGGGGACGGGCTGGAATACAATGGACACTCCATGCTGATCGGACCGGAAGGGCAGACGATTCTGGAGCTGGACGGGGAGGAAGGTCTGGGAATCGGGGAGGCAGACCCTCTTGGGGCGGCTGAAGCGCGCAGGCGTTTCCCGGCACTGAAGGACAGAAGGCAGGCACTATATCTGGTATTGGAAAGGGAAAAACATGACCAGATTATGTGATGTAATATATTTCAAAAATATTACGAAAAATGTCTGAGGCTGTAATATTGCGCCGAACCCTGTCGGAATGTGTAAAAAGCCGAAAAATGTAGAAAAAACGCGGAAAGTAATCGACAAAAATAACAGGAGCTTTCCGGACACGCGGCAGGAAAAAACAGAAAAAACAGCGAAAAATTGTGCGGTAGGTAATAAAACTGTTACGTATAAAAAGTCGAAAAATGTAATTTATTACAAAAATGTGAATTTTCTCTTGACATTGTAACAGGTTTTTTTTATAATCTGAGTATGCGAACTGGGAAAAACTAGGAGATGCTTATGAAATGGAAAAGAAACCTGTTTAAAAGAACGAGGGAGAAAAAAAGAAGTTTCATATGGAAATTTCAAAAGCAGAAATACTTGCTTGAGCTGGCATCCATCACTTCAGGCCTGGTGATCCTCCTTGGAGTCGCTGCATTTACTATGGGAGCAGAGAAGGCGGGAAGCAGCCGCGTATACGCGGTTGGAGAAGATGAGGCCAAGCTCGGCGTACGGGGTGAGATCCAGGCAGGACTGATGGGCGTGGTCACCGGCGTGGCGAGTATGGAAGAATACGGGCAGGCAGCCCGTGAAAAAGCAGTTGTTACACAGAACGAGGAGGTTATTGTAGGCACTTCCAAAATCGATAAATGCGCCTGGAACCAGATGACGATCTGGAAGGGCGTCAGAAAGGCACGCAACCTCGGATACTACGCGCAGCAGGCAGTAGTAAACAACCAGCAGCTGTCCTCGCTGGACTATCAGACCCTGCTGCAGATTGTAGAAGCAGAGGCAACAGGAGGAGACGAAAAGAGCAAGATACTGATTGCCAATGTGATGATGAACCGGGTAAAGGACAGTCTCTTCCCGGATTCCATCTATGAGGTTGTATGGGAGAAAGCACAGTTTGCACCGGTTTCCGACGGACGGATTTACAGCTGTACGATTACGGAATCCACGATTAAAGCGGTTGACCGCGCACTTGCCGGAGAAGATTATTCCCAGGGCGCACTGTTTTTCCTGGCAAGAAA
>JAHZHG010000324.1:0-1290 GCA_019420425.1 Clostridiales bacterium | reverse complement strand
GCTGTTCGATTATGGCGGGCATGAATACTTCACCTACCCCGAATATTGCCAGTAACAACACACGATCGGAAAACCATGCGGCCATCAGGCATGGACAAAAGAAAGCAAAAGAAATGTACGGGTTTAAGCGAAAACGGGCAGCTGCAGGGAAAACAATTGCATCTGCCTGTTTTTTGTGGTAAAATAAATGGCTGATACATACTGAAAAACAGAGAAGGGTGTAAAATCATGGATCTATTATACAAAAGTACGAGAAATAACCAGGTGTCAGTGAGCGCATCAGCAGCGATCCTGAAGGGCCTTTCCGAGGACGGAGGCCTTTTTGTACCGGAGCGGATTCCCGCACTGGACTGCCCGCTGGAGCAGCTGGCCGGCCTTAGCTATCAGGAGACGGCATACACGGTGATGAAACAGTATCTGACCGATTTTACCGAGGAGGAGCTGAAGGACTGTATCGCCAAAGCATATGACGGCAAGTTCGATACAGAGGCGATTGCTCCTCTGCATAAGACAAAGGACGCCGTATATCTGGAGCTGTTCCATGGCGCAACGATCGCTTTTAAGGATATGGCACTTTCCATCCTGCCCCATCTGCTGACGGTTTCTGCAAAGAAAAACCAGGTGAAGAACGAGATTGTGATTCTGACCGCTACGTCGGGAGATACCGGCAAGGCAGCCCTGGCCGGCTTTGCCGACGTGCCGGGCACCCGGATTGTCGTTTTCTATCCCAAGCACGGCGTCAGTCCCATCCAGGAAAAGCAGATGGTTACCCAGAAGGGAGCCAACACCTTTGTTGTGGGGATTGAAGGCAATTTTGACGACGCCCAGACCGGAGTAAAGCAGATTTTCGGAGATGCCGCCCTGAAGGAGAAAATGGACAGGGCCGGATTCCAGTTCTCTTCTGCAAACTCGATTAATATCGGCCGTCTGGTTCCCCAGATTGTGTACTATGTATATGCATACGGCCAGCTGGTTAAGACCGGAGAGATAAAGGCCGGAGAGAAGATCAACGTGGTCGTGCCCACCGGAAACTTCGGCAACATTCTGGCTGCCTGCTATGCAAAGCAGATGGGCCTGCCGCTGGATCGCCTGATCTGTGCCTCCAATGAAAACCGGGTGCTGTATGAGTTCTTCCGCACCGGCGTATATGATCGGAACCGTGAGTTTATCCTGACCTCCTCCCCGTCCATGGATATCCTGATCTCCAGCAATCTGGAGCGTCTGATCTACCAGATCGCCGGCAGAGACGACGAACAGACGAGGAAACTGATGGCCGGACTGACTGCGGGC
>JAHZHG010000323.1 GCA_019420425.1 Clostridiales bacterium | reverse complement strand
CTTTATCGGCGAGTACAGCAGCGAGCCGCTGGGCGACTATTTTGCCGGCCCGAACCATGTGCTGCCCACCAACGGCACGGCCAAGTTTTTCTCTCCGCTGTCGGTGGACGACTTTGTGAAAAAGTCCAGCGTGATTTATTATACCAGAGAGGCCCTTGAGCCGGTTCATGAGGATATTATCCGCTTTGCCGAGGCGGAGCAATTGACAGCTCATGCAAATTCGATTAAAGTAAGATTTGAATAAGGAGGCGGCAGGATGGACAGGACAGGAGAAATCACCCGGACGACGAAGGAAACCAGAATCATGGTCCGGCTGAACCTGGACGGCGGGGGAAGCGCCGACATACATACGGGAATCGGCTTTTTTGACCATATGCTGGAGGGCTTTGCCCGGCATGGATTTTTTGACCTGGAGGTAAAGGCAGAGGGCGATCTGGAGGTGGACTGCCACCATACGGTGGAGGATACCGGCATCGTTCTGGGGCAGGCGATCGCGGCGGCCCTTGGCGATAAAAAGGGGATCGTGCGCTTTGGCGAGCGGATTCTGCCGATGGACGAAAGCCTGGTGCTCTGCGCCCTGGATCTGGGCGGACGTCCCTACCTGAATTTTGACGCGGCCTTTCCCACAGAGCGGGTGGGCGGATTGGATACGGAGATGGTCAGAGAGTTTTTCTATGCCGTTTCCTACAGCGCAGCGATGAATCTGCACCTGAAGGTCCTGGACGGCGGCAACAGCCACCATATGATCGAAGCCATGTTTAAGGCCTTCGGAAAGGCCCTGGATCAGGCCGTTTCCTATGATCCGCGGATTACCGATGTACTCTCCACAAAGGGCAGTCTCTAGAAAATGCTCCGGGAGAAGGAGGATGAACGATGAAAAAGTTACTGATGCCTCAGGTTTACCTGAAACAGGGAAGCGTATGCGGAAGGTGGGATCAGGCGGTCAGGCCTGCTGATCTGAATAAGCTGGCTTTTGCCTATGACAACCAGGGAGCAGACGGCCTGCTGATCTGCGTGCTCTCTGAGACGGATAAGGACCAGGATACAGATTTAGACCAGATACGAAAAATCGGCCGGACAATCGACATTCCGGTTTACGGCGGCGGCTGCGTCAAACGGCCGGAGGATGTGAAAAAGCTGCTTTATGCGGGCTGCAGGAAGGCTGTGCTGGATCTCGCTGTGGAGTCCAATGTACAGATGGTTAAGGAAGTGTCCGAGCGCTTTGGCCGGGACAAGCTGTGCGCCCTGGGTACGGCAGCCCAGCTGAAGGCCCGGCTGCCGGAGCTGGCAGAATGGGTCAGCGAGCTGATCCTGATGCTGAAGCCGGATGAGCGGATGGAGGTCAGCGGCGTGGTATCTGAGCTGACCCGCCTGCAGAAATCCGAAAATCCTGTACCGGTTATGCTGCTGACCGACGCAAGGCCCGACCAGCTGCTCTCCATGATCGGACATGAGCAGATTTCCGGCGTGTGTCTGGGCGGAATAGACGAAAATGTTGATTTTCAGCTGTGGAAGGAAAAGGGAAAGGCGGCCGGACTGGAGATGAATACCTTTGAACCGTCCATGAGCTGGGATGAGCTGCATCCGGCAGAAAACGGCCTGATTCCCGTAGTTGTGCAGGACTATCAGACGGAAGAGGTACTGATGGTGGCCTACATGAACCGGGAAGCCTACGAAAAAACCATTTCCACCGGCCGGATGACCTATTACAGCAGAAGCAGGAAGGAGCTGTGGGTGAAGGGCATGACCTCGGGCCACTTCCAGTATGTAAAGGAGCTGCTGGTGGACTGTGACGAGGACACGCTGCTGGCTAAGGTGCTTCAGGTGGGCGCGGCCTGCCATACGGGAAACCGCAGCTGCTTTTACCGAACCCTGATGAAAAAGGACTATAACAACGAAAATCCGATGAAGGTATTCCAGGAGGTTTACGACGTGATTCAGGATAGGAAGCTTCACCCAAAGGAGGGCTCCTATACCAACTACCTGTTCGACAAGGGCCTGGATAAGATCCTGAAAAAGGTCGGGGAAGAAGCTACGGAGATCATTATTGCCGCGAAAAACCCGGCCCCTGAGGAGATGGTCTATGAGGTTTCCGACTTCCTGTACCATGTGATGGTGCTGATGGCGGAAAAGGGCGTGACCTGGGAAGAGATCACCAGAGAGCTGGCCAGACGATAACGGGGGTGCCGCATGGAAAAGAAACAAAAGAAGCGATGGGCCGTTCTGGCCCTTGTGCTTTTGTTCCTGCTTTTGCCGGCAGCGGGCAGCAGGACGGAGGCAGCCGCCAGGAATGGCTGGGTCAAAAGCGGCGGCTACTGGTACTATTATCAGAACGGCGCCAGGCAGACGGGCTGGATTTCCTGGCAGGGAGACTGGTATTATCTGAACGCCAACGGCGTAATGTATGCCGGACGCTGGGCCAGAGATAAAGGTAAGCTCTATTATCTGGATGGCAGCGGCCGGATGCTGTCCAACCAGTGGATCAAATACCGGGGATACTGGTATTATGTGGAAGGCTCCGGTGCGGCTAAGGCAGGCGGGACAAAGACCATTAACGGAAAACGCTATTACTTTTATCCCAATGCCGTGATGGCCAGCAGCCGGTTCGTAAAAATCGGCAGCCAATACTATTACTATAACGCGGACGGGGCGATGGTGAAAAATGCCTGGGTAAAGCTCAGGGGAAGCTGGTACTACCTGAATCCCAACGGCGCCATGCGCAAAAGCGCGTGGCTGTCCTGGAATAACCAGTGGTATTATCTGACGGCCAACGGGACAATGGCTGTGGGCTGGAAAACCATTGACCGATCGGTTTACTGCTTTAACAAGAACGGAGTGATGCTGGCCAGCCAGTGGGCAAAGAAGGGCAGCGCCTATTTTTACCTTCGGGCAAATGGAAGCATGGACGGCTCCACGTCGTTGAACACGGGCAGCTACAGCACGGCGACCAGGATTCTCTACAGCTCTGCCGGGCTGAAAATCGTACTGGAAAAGCAGAACCAGTACGGCAGTACCTACTGGCTGGCCCACATTAAGACCTCCTCCGGCACCCAGCTGCGCTCTGCGCTGTCCAATGGAACCTATGGAGGGGCCAGACAGACGACGTCTTCCGCAGTGACGGGCAACGGCGGAATTATCGGCGTGAACGGCAGCGGCTTTACGTATGGGGACGGCAAGCCCTTTATCGGGGCCACGATCAAGAACGGCTATATTTACGGCAATTATGAGACAAGCTATACGGTAATGGCGGTAAAAAAGGATGGGACGATCTATACTCCGGCCAGGGGAATTTCCTGCAAGGATCTGATATCCGCCGGGGTGAAGGATACGTATAATTTCGGTCCTGTGCTGATCAACAACGGCAATGATGAGATGACCAATCCAAGGATTATCCAGGACCGCTCGGCCAACTACAAATACAATAGGACGGCTGTGGGGATGGTACGGCGGGGCGAATATTACCTGCTGGTGACCGACGGCCAGAGCGCAGGCCTGAATTATAACGAAATGATCCGTATTCTGAAGTCCAGAGGCTGTACCTATGCCTACAATCTGGACGGCGGCGGCTCCGCCACCCTGGTGTTTAAGGGCAGAGTCATGAACCGGCCCAGGGACGGGGCGGAA
>JAHZHG010000322.1:1049-3630 GCA_019420425.1 Clostridiales bacterium | reverse complement strand
GTATCGGCATTATATATATTTCCCATTTCCTGAATGAGGTGGTACAGATTGCGGACCGCGTCACCATCATCCGTGACGGCGCGGTGATCAATACCTATACCAATGAAAACAGGGATATTTCCATCTCCACGATTACCAGGGACATGGTTGGCCGTCCAGTGGAGACATTTTATGAGAAGGATCCCTGCGAGATCGGGGAAGTAGTGCTGGAGGTAAAGGACCTTCAGCTGACCAAGGACAGCCCCAAGGTGAGCTTTAACCTGCGCAGGGGAGAGATACTGGGCTTTTCCGGTATGGTGGGAGCGGGCAGAACGGAGATTGTCCGCGCGCTGACCGGAGCGGATCCAAAGTATGGCGGTCACGTGTATCTCCATGGGAAAGAAGTACATATCAAGAATCCCGCAGACAGCATTGACTGCGGATTTGCCCATATCACCGAGGACAGGCAGCAGCTGGGCTTGATGCTGAATGGCAGCGTGCTGGAAAATACAACCATTATCGGCCTGAGAGAGAAGATCAAGGGCTGGTTTGTCAATATCCGCAAGCATCCTCCCCTGGTGGAGGGCATTATCCGGGATCTGAAGGTAAAGACGCCGTCTATCTGGACCGAGGCAATCTATCTGTCCGGAGGAAACCAGCAGAAGGTGGTGCTGGCCAAATGGCTGTATGCGGAACAGGAGATTTACATATTTGATGAGCCGACCAGGGGAATTGACGTAAATGCCAAGGCAGAGTTTTACAAACAGATGTCTCTGCTGACGGCGAAGGGCAAATCCATTATTATGATCAGCTCGGATATGCCGGAGCTGATTTCCATGAGCGACCGGGTACTGGTTATCCGTGACGGTGCCATAGACGGAGAGCTTACCGGGGATCAGATCAATGAACAGGAAATCATCAAACGCGCGCTGGGAGTGAAAAAGCATGACTGAGAAAAGCAAAATCAAGAAAAGTATATTTAAGGAGCAGAGAATTCTTCTGGCCATCGTAATTGTTGCAATTATTGCGGTTGTGGCGATGATCAATCCAAAGTTTATCGCGGTAAAAAACCTGATTACGATTTTCCAGCAGATTTCCGTAACCGGTATTCTGACCATGGCCATGAGTATGCTGCTGATCGGCGGCGGAGTAGACCTGTCCATCGGAAACCAGATGGTGCTTGCAGGCGTGGTAATGGCGCAGCTGATCACTGCCGGATGGAGCGTCCCGGTGGCGGTTCTGGCCGGTGTCGTTACAGGTACGGCCTGCGGTATATTTAACGGCGTGATTATCGCATACAGCAAGTGTATTCCGCTGATTATTACCCTGGGAACCAGCCAGATTTTTTATGGAATGGCCCTTACGGTTTCCGGCGGCCGAATCATGAGCTTTGGCGGAGCGTTCAACTTCATCGGTAAGACAAAGCTGTTTGACTTTTTCCCGGTGATGCTCTTTGCGCTGGCGGCGATGATCCTCTTATCCTGGGTGATTATGAACTACACCAAATACGGACGCCGGGTGACGGCCATGGGTGGTAACGAAAAGAACGCGTATTTGTCCGGTATCAATATTGTAAAATATAAAATTATTCTATATGGGATCGTAGGCTTTTTCTGTTCCATTGCAGCAATTATTTTCTCCTCGCGTATCGACTCCATTACGGCAAATGCGGGAAGCGGCTATGAGACGGACGCCCTGACTGCGGCCATTATCGGAGGAGTTACCTTTGACGGAGGAAAGGGCACGATAACCGGCGCGTTTCTGGGCTGCATCCTGATGGGTGTAATCAAGAATGCGATGAATATTCTGCAGGTGGAAACGTATATTCAGACGATCGTTACCGGCGCGATTATTGTAGCCGCTGTAGTACTGAGCAATTACAACAACCGTAAACGAGCATAGAATAAAGATGCAGGAGGGAAGATTATGGTAAATGTTGCGGTAATCGGAGCAGGATTTATGGGACAGACCCATGGAACGGCATATCAGCAGATAGCAAATGCATCGCTGCAGGCAGTATGCGAGCGGAATGAGCAGGCGGGACAGGCCTATGCGGAGCGCTTTGGCTGTGCCCACTATACAGATCTGGATGAGCTGCTGGCAAATTGCCCGGTGGACGTGATTGATATCTGCGTTCCCACATTTTTGCATGAGGAGTTTGCCGTGAAGGCGGCGAAAGCGGGAAAGCATATTATCTGCGAAAAACCGGTAAGCCTGAACGTGGAATCCCTGGACCGGATCCTGGCAGAGGTGAACAAGGCCGGTGTGGATATGTATGTGGGGCAGGTAGTACGGTTCTGGCCGGAATACGTCCAGGCGAAAAAGCTTCTGGATGGGGGAGAGCTGGGAGAGCTGAAGTCCTACTATGCGGCCAGGCTCAGCGAGCATCCGGCATGGAGCGAGTGGTACCGCCGGGTAGAAAACAGCGGAGGCGGAATTTTGGATCTGCATCTGCATGACATTGACTATGCCTGCTACCTTTTCGGCAAGCCGGAGAAGGTATATGCGGTCGGAAAGAAGAACGCGTATGGCTGCTGGAATCATGTGACCAGCATATTGACCTTTGGCGACGGAACGCAGGCAACGGTGGAGGGCATTCTGG
>JAHZHG010000322.1:0-1039 GCA_019420425.1 Clostridiales bacterium | reverse complement strand
GATATGCGTTTACCATGGAGCTGCGTATGGTCGGCAGCGAGCGGGTGTATGAGTACATTATGAAGGCGGGAAAGAATCTGGAGGATGTGGCTTCGTCCAGAAGGACGGCTTATCTGTACGGAGACGGCGAGGAAAAGAAGCTGCCGGTGGATGAGACGGATGCATACCAGATCGAATTGCAGCATTTCATGGACTGCTTTGACCGGGGAGTGAAATCCACGGTGATTGACATGGATCAGGTAAGGAACGTGCTCTGCACGATCCGCGCACTGAATCAGTCTCTGGAGGAGCGCCGGGAGATTACGGTTTCCTACGAGTAAAGAAGAATGGGGGGCGCCGCGAAATGCGGCAGCCCCTTTTATGGATAAGGAGGATGCGGATGAAACGGGGATATAGTTTATTTTCCTTTACGGAGGATGCGGATTTAAGCCGGAAATTTGCCCTGGTGGCGCAGGCGGGCTACGACGGAGTGGAGCCGGTGATGAGCGAGAGCGGCTACCTGAACCGGGGGACTACGGAAAAGGAGATTCTGGCCATCCGGCGTCTGGCCCAGGACAATGGGCTGGAGATTCCCAGCGTAGGCGTATGGTCGCTGTGGGAGAACAATCTGGTGTCTGACAGTGAAGCGATCCGCGGGAAGGCACGGGATATCGTGAAAAAGCAGATAGAGATCGCGGCGCTGCTGGGCGCGGATACGATTCTTGTGGTACCGGGATACGTGGGCTGTGATTTTGCGTCAAAGCCGGAGCGGATCCGGTACGATATTGCCTATGACCGGTGTGCGGAGGCACTGACGGCCCTTGCGCCGGAAGCAGAGAAGGCGGGGGTGCATATCGGCATCGAAAACGTATGGAACCGTTTTCTGCTCTCGCCGCTGGAGACGCGCAGGCTGGTTGAGGAGGTGAACTCCTCCCACGTAGGCGTATATTTTGATGTGGGAAATATTATTTATGTCGGTTATCCGGAGGACTGGATCCGGATTCTGGGGCCGTATGTGAAAAAGATTCATTTGTCTGACTACCGCCGGGAACAGGCGGGA
>JAHZHG010000321.1 GCA_019420425.1 Clostridiales bacterium | reverse complement strand
CTGCACTGCCATACCAAGATGAGCGACATGGACGGGGTGTCCGATGTAAAGGATATCCTGAAGCGGGCCGTAAAGTGGGGACATAAGGCCCTGGCAATTACCGACCACGGCAATGTGCAGGCCTTCCCCATCGCTAATCATGCCCTGCCGCCGGATACGGATTTCAAGATCATCTACGGCGTAGAGGGATATTTTGTGGACGATACCCAGAAGCTGGCCATCAACGAGAAGGGGCAGAGCCTGGATGATGTCTATGTAGTATTTGACCTGGAGACGACGGGCTTCAGCCCGAAAACCAACAAAATCATCGAGATCGGCGCAGTCAAGCTGGTCAACGGAAAGAAAACCGATTCCTTCAGTACCTTTGTTAATCCCGGCGTGCCTATTCCGTTCCGCATAGAGGAGCTGACCGGAATCAGCGACGACATGGTACTGGATGCGCCGGCCATTGAGACGGTGCTGCCCCGGTTTATGGAATTTTGCGAAGGCGCCGTTATGGTGGCTCACAATGCGTCCTTTGATATGAGCTTTATCGAGGAGAACTGCGGCAGGCAGGGAATCCCGGCGGATTTCACTGTTCTGGACACGGTAGCCCTGGCCCGGGTGCTCCTTCCCCAGCTGAACAAGTACAAGCTGGATACGGTGGCCAAGGCACTGAATGTATCCCTGGAGAATCATCACCGGGCGGTAGACGATGCAGGCTGTACCGGAGAAATTTTCGCCCGGTTTGTGGAAATGTTAAAGGAGCGGGACGTTACTGACCTGAAGGAACTGAATGGGCTGAGCAAAACGTCAAAGGAGCAGATACGGAAGATGCCCACCTACCACGGAATTGTCCTGGCTGCCAGCGAGGTGGGCCGGGTAAACCTGTACCGGCTGATTTCCTGCTCCCATCTGGACTATTACAACAGGCGTCCCAGAATGCCAAAGAGCGTGATCAACCAGTTCCGGGAGGGCCTGATCATCGGCTCCGCCTGTGAAGCCGGGGAGCTGTATCAGGCCATTGTGCGCGGCGTTCCCGAGACAGAGCTGGCCAGGATAGTGGATTTCTATGATTATCTGGAGATCCAGCCTCTGGGCAACAATGCGTTTATGACCAGGGAGGGGCATGATCCCCAGTATACGAAAGAGGATCTGATCAATTTTAATAAAAAGGTGGTTCAGCTGGGCGAGCAGTTCAAAAAGCCCGTGGTAGCCACCTGCGATGTGCATTTCCTGGATCCGGAGGACGAGGTGTACCGACGGATCATCATGGCAGGGAAAGGGTTTGCCGATGCGGATGAGCAGGCGCCGCTGTACCTGCGCACCACAGAGGAGATGCTGGAGGAATTTTCCTATCTGGGCCCGGAAAAGGCCAGGGAGGTCGTGATTGAGAATACCAACAAAATCGCGGACCGCTGTGAAAAAATTTCCCCGGTGCGGCCGGACAAGTGCCCGCCGGTCATCGAAAATTCCGACCAGCAGCTGCGGGAAATCTGTTACCAGAAGGCCCACCAGATGTACGGAGAGAAGCTTCCCGAGGTAGTAGAAGAGCGTCTGGAGAGAGAACTTCACTCCATTATTTCCAATGGCTTTGCCGTGATGTACATCATTGCCCAGAAGCTGGTGTGGAAGTCCAATGAGGACGGCTATCTGGTAGGCTCCCGGGGTTCCGTAGGCTCCTCCTTTGTCGCCACCATGGCCGGAATCACCGAGGTAAACCCGCTGCGTCCCCATTATTACTGTGAAAACTGTCACTACAGCGACTTTGATTCCGACGACGTCCGCAAGTATGCCGGAGGCGCGGGCTGCGACATGCCGGACAAGGTCTGCCCGGTGTGCGGAAATATGGTGAAAAAGGACGGCTTGGACATTCCTTTTGAAACCTTCCTTGGGTTTAAGGGAAACAAGGAGCCGGATATCGACCTGAACTTTTCCGGCGACTATCAGAGTAAGGCCCACCGGTATACCGAGGTAATCTTCGGCGAGGGCCAGACCTTCCGCGCAGGTACCATCGGCACGCTGGCGGATAAGACGGCTTTCGGCTATGTAAAGCGGTACTATGAGGAACGGGGAATCAGTAAGCGTACCTGCGAGATCAACCGGATTGTCAAGGGCTGCGTGGGCATCCGCCGGACGACGGGACAGCATCCGGGGGGAATCGTTGTGCTTCCCCACGGCGAGGAGATTTACTCCTTTACGCCGATTCAGCATCCCGCGAACGATATGACTACGGATATTGTCACCACCCATTTTGAGTACCACTCCATTGACCATAACCTGCTGAAGCTGGATATTCTGGGACACGATGATCCGACCATGATCCGTATGCTTCAGGACCTGACAGGGAGAGATCCTCTGACGATTCCCTTAGACGGACAGGATGTCATGAGTCTGTTCCAGAATACGGATGCGCTGGGCATTACTCCGGAGCAGATCGGCGGAACAAAGCTGGGGGCATTGGGTATCCCGGAGTTTGGTACCGATTTCGCCATGCAGATGGTTATCGATGCCAAGCCCAAGGCATTTTCCGATCTGGTGCGTATTTCCGGCCTGTCCCACGGTACCAACGTATGGCTGGGAAATGCACAGGATCTGATCATGAGCGGCGTGGCAACGATTTCCACCGCCATCTGTACCCGTGACGATATCATGCTGTATCTGATCCAGATGGGTGTGGAATCGGAGAAGTCCTTCAAGATCATGGAGGCCGTGCGTAAAGGTATGGTGGCGAAGGGCAGATGCGCCATGTGGGAAGAGTGGAAAGAAGACATGCTGGCCCACAATGTACCCCAGTGGTATATTGAATCCTGTCAGAAGATCGAGTACATGTTCCCGAAGGCCCATGCGGCGGCATACGTTATGATGGCATGGCGTATTGCATATTGTAAGATCCATTATCCGTTAGCCTATTACGGAGCGTTTTTCAGTATTCGTGCCAAGGCATTTTCTTATGAAATTATGTGTCAGGGACAGAAGCACTTGGAGAGCGTTATGGTGGATTACAAAAAGCGACAGGATACGCTTTCCAATAAGGAGAAGGATGCCATGGGTGATATGCGTATCGTGCAGGAAATGTATGCACGAGGCTTTGAATTCGAACCAATTGATATCTTTAGAGCCCAGTCCAGATCCTTCCAGATCGTGGATGGCAAATTAATGCCTTCCTTAAACAGTATCGACGGACTGGGAGAGAAGGCGGCGGATGCCATCGTGGAAGCGGCAAAAGACGGCCCCTTCCTGTCTAAAGATGATTT
Source organism: Clostridiales bacterium (assembly GCA_019420425.1). Classification (GTDB taxonomy): domain Bacteria; phylum Bacillota; class Clostridia; order Lachnospirales; family Lachnospiraceae; genus JAHZHG01. The sequence continues at coordinate 409 of JAHZHG010000321.1, read as the reverse complement.
CCGCCAGAGAACCAAAGTCTCCAAGACCATCATCGACCTGATGGATTCCCTGGGATTATTGGGAGACCTCCCGGAGTCCAATCAGATCAGTATATTTGACCTGGTGTAACAGCTCAGCCATGGGACAGCCGAAACGGGGGCGTGGGTGCTTGCACACAAAGCACCGTTTTGGCTAGCCCATGAGCGGAGCACCCAATCCATGAAGCAAAAGATGAGCCGCGCAAGCGGCGTCGGCTGCGCAGCAGCCGCTTTTGCGAATGACCGTGGGCTGAGCTGGTCTAAAATTTTTAAAAAAAGTGCTTGCATTTTTTCGACAACTCGATTATACTATGCAAGTACTGTTTTTGTGGCTGATTGGTCAAGCGGTTAAGACGTCGCCCTCTCACGGCGAAAACAGGGGTTCGATTCC
>JAHZHG010000320.1 GCA_019420425.1 Clostridiales bacterium | reverse complement strand
GGGCCGCTCTCTGGCACCAGTCAAACACGGAATTTAAGTTTACTTCAATCACGTAGTTCCAGTCCTCTACCGGGAACTCTTCACTGGGATGACGGCGCTGTACGCCTGCTCCATTGATCAGGATGTCCAGATGTCCGCCCAACGCCTTTACGGCCTCGTCAAAGCCCTTTGCCCTGTCCTCTGCATTGCCCAGGTCTACCTTCAGGCCGTGGCAGGTGAAGCCCTTGCCGCAGAACTCCTCTGCTACTGCGTGTACCTTGTCGGAGGAGCCTACGATCACTACCTCGGCTCCTGCCTCCATCAGGCCCTCGGCCATGCCGTAGCCCAGACCTCTCGTTCCTCCGGTTACGATTGCTTTCTTACCGGTTAAATCCGTAAAATTTCTCATTACTGTCCATCCTCCTAAACGTTATTTCACTGCAAATTTGCATGTTCCGCTCTGAAGCACCTCCAGGGCGTTGCAGGCGGCCATATAGCTCATCTTACTGCTGGCCTCCGCTGTAGCTGCTCCCGCATGGGGAGTTAAAATACAGTTTTCCAGCTCCATCAGCGGGCTTTCATAAGGCGGCTCGTCCACTGTGGCATCCAGGCCTGCGCCGCGGATCTCGCCGTTTTTCAGCGCCTCATACAGAGCTGCCTCATCAACGATTCCGCCGCGGGCGGTGTTGACGATGATCGCATCCTTCTTCATCATCCGGAACTGCTCCGTGCTGATCATCTTCTCCGTTTCCGGGGTCAGTGGGGAGTGAATGGTGATGAAATCGGACTTCTTCAGCAGAGTATCCAGATCTACATATTCTGCATTGCACGCTTTTTTAAATTCTTCATTCTGATACATGTCGTAGCAGAGAATCCTCATCTCAAAGCCGCGGCATCTTTTCGCCACGCCCTGGCCGATCCGTCCGGCGCCTATGACGCCCAGAGTTTTCTGCCACATTTCCACACCGGAGGGACGCCTCTGGTCTTTCCCCTTGATGGAGTTATCCATAATGGTCACATTTCTGGCCACATCCAGCATCAGCGCCATCGCCAGATCAGCCACGGAATCCCCGTTCGCGCCGGGCGTGATGGTGACAGCCACACCGCAGTCCTTTGCCGCAGCAAGGTCTACCTTGTCATAGCCCACGCCGTAGCGGGAAATCACCTTCAGCTTTTTCGCAGAGGCGATCAGCTCCCGGGGATAGTCCTCCAGGCCTGCGATTACTGCGTCGGCATCCACAATTTCCTTTTTCAGCTGCTCCTCCAGCGGGCCGTTCGCCGCCTCCAGCTTGATTACCTCACAGCCGTTTTCCCTCAGCAGGTCCGCAGCCTTTGTGTCCGTTTTCCCAAAGGAACGGGCGGTTACGATTACTTTATATGTACTCATTGGGTCGTCCTCCTGATTGTTCAATCTTCCCACCTGGTATGAACGTATCCTTCTGCATCCACACGCCGGTAGGTATGAGCGCCAAAGCAATCCCTCAGCGCCTGGATAAAGTTTACCGGCATCCGTTCCATCCGGTAATAATCGTAATAGTGGAGCGCGCTGGCCAGTCCGGGAAGCGGCGTGCCGGCCAGAACCGCCTTTTCATTTACCTCCCGCAGAGCCGGCTCCAGCTCCCGCATATAAGAAAATACCTCATCCAGAAGCAGCGGATGCTCCTCGGTTACCGCAACACGCCGAATTTCTCCCAGCAGTTTGCTGCGGATGATACAGCCGTCCCTCCATACGTCGGTCAGTGCGCCCAGATCGATCTGCCACTGTTCCTCCCCGGAGGCCCGCACAATCAGCTCAAATCCCTGGCTGTAGCACAGGATAATTCCCATGAGCAGGGCATTTCCCAGGGTTTCCTCCGGGTTTTCCAGGGAAACCTGCCGTGCTGATGCCAGAAGGCATTTACTGCCAAGCTGCCGGAGCGCCTTTTTGCCGGAAAAATTCCGGGCAGACACGGCTTCGTATATGGTAGGAATGTAAACTCCCCGGTTTACGCTCTCCAGCAGGGTCCACTTTCCCGTGCCCTTCTGCTCAGCCACATCCAGAATTTTTTCGACCAGAGGCGTACCGTCGCTGTCGTCCTTCTTCAACACCTTTATGCTGATGTCGATCAGGTAGGAATCCAGCTTTCCCTTCTGCCAGCTCTCGAAGCAGCGGATGATCTCTGCGCGGGGCAGGTTCAGCGTATAACGCATAAAATGCCAGGTTTCTGCAATCAGCTGCAGAATCGCATATTCGATGCCATTGTGCACCATCTTGACGTAATGGCCTGCGCCCTCGGCAGCGATATAATCGCAGCAGGGGATCTCGCCGACATGGGCGGCGATCGTCTGGAGAATATGCTTTGTTTTCTCCCAGCCTTCCCTGCTTCCCCCGGCCATCATACTGGGGCCGTACAGCGCGCCGCGCTCTCCGCCGGAGACGCCCACGCCCACGTAGCATATCCCCTTCTCCCCACAGAGGGAGCAGCGGCGGGTGGTGTCCCGGTAGTAGGAATTTCCGCCGTCCAGAACCACATCCCCGGGCTCCAGGGCAGGAAGCAGCTCCTCCAGCACCTCGTCCACGGGGCTGCCGGCGGTGATCATCAGGAAAATCCTCCGTGGGCTTTTCAGGCTTCCCAGCATATCCTCTGCCGTGTCGCACACCCGGCAGCTGCCGGCCGCTTTTTGCCCTGCGCGGAAGCACTCCCGCTCCGCCTCGCTCTTGCTGTAAGCAGCCACGGCAAAGCCGTGGGAGATCATATTTTTCGCCAGGCTGCTGCCCATAACGCCCAGTCCGTAAACGGCAATATCACATAAACTCATCTTTTATTTCACCAGCTCTACCGCTTCTTTGGTCAGTCTTACGATTTCTGCAAAGTTGCCTTCTTTTACAAAGGAATCCTTCACCATCCAGCTTCCGCCGCAGGCGATGATCTTATCAAAGGCCAGGAAATCCAGAATGTTTGCCGCGCTGATTCCGCCGGTGGGCATGAATTTCATGGTTGGGAACGGAGCTGCCAGAGCCTTGATGGTATCCAGCCCGCCGTACTGCTTTGCAGGGAAGAATTTTACCACCTTCAGGCCGTATTCCATTGCCGCCATCACCTCGGTGGGTGTGCAGGTGCCCGGCAGTACCGGAATGTTGTGATCAAGGGCAAATTCCGTAACCTTTGCAGAAAAGCCCGGGGATACGATAAAGGCGGCGCCTGCGTCCAGCGCGCGCTTTGCCTGCTCCACATTCACAACGGTTCCCGCGCCTACCAGCATTTCCGGAAACGCCTTTTTCATGACACGGATGGATTCCTCTGCCGCGTCCGTGCGGAAGGTAACCTCTGCTACCGGAAGTCCGCCCTCACACAGCGCCTCTCCTAACGGCTTTGCGTCCTCTACGCGGTCCAGCTTTACTACAGGGACAATCTTTCTCTCAGCTACCAGCTGCATTACATCTGCCATGGTTATTTCCTCCTGAATTTTCAATGATTAATCCGCAAATACCGGATCTAAAACAGCCAGATCGTATCTTCTGCTCTCATGGGAGAAAGCAGCCAATACCCAGAAATATGCATTTTTGCTTCCCGGTGAAGCGCAGGTCGGATGATATCCGCAGGGGCACTCTACACAGGTTCCGGTATGTACAGTATGGGCCACAATGTCGTCTGTCTCTCCGCTCTTTAAATAGCTTACATGGAAACCGAACTTCGGAGCCGGAATATCAAAGTAGC
>JAHZHG010000032.1:6325-14063 GCA_019420425.1 Clostridiales bacterium | reverse complement strand
GAGGGACTTACAGAGTTAACGGCCAGCGTGTCGTCAAACCCGCAGATCATGATGTCTTTCGGAATCTCCATGCCCATATCGTGGAGGGCAGACATTGTCTGCAGAGCAATCAGGTCGTTTGCGCAAAAGAACAGCTGGGGGAAAACCGTTTGCTGCAGAAGCCGTTTGGAGAGCCAGCCCTCGGTCATAAAATAGCAGTCCGGATCCGTAATACAGCAGTCCTCAAGCAGAGGCAGCCCTTCTGCGCTAAGGGCAGCAAGAAAACCCTCGTATCGCTCACGAAAGCTGAGGCAATGGGTATAATCGCCCAGAAAGCCCAGACGGGTAATTCCAGTGTCCTGAATAACCGTCTGCAGCATATGCCGTACGCTTTGATGATTTTCCATCAGCAGGATATCGGCGTGCAGGCGGCAGATGGGGAGCGTACAGGCGGCATCGGAAAAAAGGACAGGTTTGTCCAGCGAGCAGAGCATTCGGGAATATGCTTCATCAAAAAGCTCGACGCAAATCAAAGCGTCTATGGCTTCCAGGTAAAGATTGGAGGGAAGGGAACAGGTGCGAATATCCTCATCACTCAGAATATGGATGGTGAGCGAGTAGCCGTACCGGCTGATTTCCTGTTCCAGGCTGACCATCAGTGCAGAAGCGATGTGAAAGCGCGCGGGAAGCACGTGGGCCAGCAGGGCAAAGGCTCCTCTGGCTTTTGATACAGGCTCCTTTTCCTCTGGGAGAGGAAGATAGGCAAACTGTTTGTAATTCATTTCTTTGGCCTTAGCCAGAATGCGGGCTACTGTTTTAGGCGGCATTCCGGCAGAACCATTCAGCGCTTTGGAAACGGTAGTGCGGGAAACGCCCAGAGCATCCGCAATATCCTGCACAGTTACTTTGTCTTTTCTACCCATGATAATCCCCCTTTCAGTGTATATTATATAGGAAAAGTGGCAAAACAGCAAGAAAAAACATAAAAAATGTTAAAAATGTTCAAATGCAATAATATACAAATCCAAGAATAAGCCCAGGGCCGAACGGTGGGAATTTACAGAGAAAAACAAATAAATGTAAAAATATGAACAAAACAGAATTGAACAAATATAAAGTAAAATGGGAAAATGACGAAAAATATGTTGACATATGGCGGGGTTAATGGTAATATTGGAGACAGATAGAGGGAATTTCCAAATATCTGATCACAAGATATGAAATGCGCATAAGAAAATTTAACAAATGTTAAAATGTGGCAAAACGGAGGTAAGTACATGAAAAAAACAATTTGCAAAACGGCAGTTGGTACTATGGTGTTGGGGATGTGTCTGAGCGCTTCGGCAGCTGCGGCGGAGGGAACGACGATTACTATATTGAATACCAAGTCGGAGCTGGTAGACCAGTTTGAGGCCCTCGCAGAGGAGTACGAGGAGAAAACCGGTGTAAACGTAGAGGTTTCCTTTACCAGCGATGTGGTAGGAACCCATCTTGCGGAAAAATATGCAGCCGGAACACCCTATACCGTAATGATGGTAGACAAGCCGGATGTCTATGATTTTCAGGAGTATCTGCTGGATCTGAGCGGAGAAAAATGGGCGGCAGACGGCGGCATGGAGTACGGCACAGTGATTGACGGCGCACTTTACAGCTTTCCGCTGATGATTGAGTCGGTGGGGCTTTTGTATAATGCTGATGCTATCGAGGCCATTACGGGAGAACCCTTCGTGTGGGAGGACTATACCGATGTGGAGGCCTTCAAACAGCTGCTGGAGGAGCTGAAGGCAGGAGGCATGGAAAAGCCGGTGGCAGTGAACAAGGAGGACTGGTCTTTGGCCAATCATTTCTTTGGCCAGCTGTACAGTCAGCAGGGAAACTCAGCCGAAGGTTCCCAGAGCTTTGTGGATGACCTGATTGCGGGAACAGTCAGCCTGGAGGAGAATGCGCGTTTCCAGTCCATCATGGATACCTTCGACCTGCTGGCTGAGTACAATATCAACAGCAGCGATCCGCTGGCCGCAGAGTATGATCTGAACAATTCCTACTTCGCGGAGGGCGATGTGGCCTTCTGGTTCAACGGCAGCTGGGCGACAGACATTTATGAAGTGACAGAAAATATCGGAATGATGCCGATGCCCCAGGCAGATACGGCAGATGAGGCCAATACCCGGCTGATCTGCGGAGCCAGCAAGGCGCTGGTTGTGGACGGCTCCGCCTCTACGGCAGAGGAGCAGCAGGCGGCAAAGGATTTCCTGAACTGGCTGGCATATGAGGAGGATGGACAGAGCTTCATTGTGGACAGCTGCCAGATGATTCCGGCCTTTTCCCATATTGAAAAGACCGTATCCACACCCCTTGGCATATCTGCACAGAGCTTTATCCAGAACGGAGCCACAGAATACTGGTATCAGACGATTCCGGGCGATCACGGAACACAGGTTGGCGCGTCCCTCCAGAAATATCTGGCGGGAGTGACCGAACGTTCAGAATTTGCTGCGGAGGTTGAGCAGTACTGGGCAGCGCAGAAATAAGACAAAACGGCATATCGGTTTCCCGGTATGCCGTTTCGCACATAGATAAGGAGAAAAGGATGAAAAAGAGACAAGCAGGGTTTTACCGCATACTGACTTTTCTGGGGTTTGCAGGGCCGGCCGCCTTTTGCTTTATTATGGTCATGGTGGTTCCCTTTGCCTATGGCATTTATCTGACGTTTACCGACTGGAACGGAATATCGGCAGTAAAGACCATAGTGGGGCTGAAAAACTATATTGCTATGGCTCAGGATGCCCAGTTCTGGCATTCGGTATGGATTACGATAAAGTATTCGGCGGTATCCGTAGTTCTGCTGAACGCACTGGCCTTTGGACTGGCATACCTGGTTACCTCCGGAATACGGGGACAGAATTTCTTCCGGGCAGGTTTTTTTACGCCGAATCTGATCGGCGGCCTGATCCTGGGGTATATCTGGCAGTTTATTTTTTCCAGAGCGCTGGTTTCCTTCGGTACGGCTCATGAGATCGGCATTTTTTCCACGTCCTGGCTTTCTGATCCGGACCGGGCGCTCTGGGCGCTGATTCTGGTGTCCGTGTGGCAGTATTCCGGCTTTATGATGCTGATCTATATTGCAGGGCTGACCGGGATTTCCCGGGAGCTTCTGGAGGCGGGAAGGATCGACGGGTGTACGTCCGGACAGCTGGTATCCAGGATTGTGCTGCCGCTGATGGTATCTTCCTTTGTTATCTGCATATTTTTGTCCATTACCCGATGCTTTATGGCGTATGATCTGAATCTGTCCCTGACCGACGGCGGCCCCTTCGGCTCGACGGTAATGGCATCCATGTATGTTTATCAGAAGGCGTTTATCACGAAGGACTACGGGCTGGGGCAGACAGAGGCGGTTGTTTTGTTCCTGATCTGCGCAGCCGTGTCGGTCAGTCAGGTATATATTGGAAAGAAGAGAGAGGTGGAATAATGGGAAAAGGAAAGCAGCGGGCATCAGCGGGAAAGACAGTGTTCCTCTTCCTGATGCTGGTCATTTATGTGTTTCCGTTTTTGCTGGTGCTGATCAATGCGTTTAAGCGGAAAACGGACATCATCAAAAATCCCCTCGCACTGATCGGGGAAAAGGGATTTACCGTGGAAAATTTTTCCTCTGCAATAGAAAAGATGGACTTTTTCCGGGCCCTGGGAAATTCCTTTATGATTACCGGCATCAGCGTAGTGCTCATCCTTCTTTTTTCGGCCATGGCGGCGTATATCATCACACGGACGCAGTGGAGGGCAGGGAATCTTCTGTTTGGCATGATGGTTTTGTCCATGGCTGTTCCCTTTCAGGTGCTGATGATTCCGCTGGTATCGATTTACGGCGGAACGCTGGGCGTGCTGAATCACCGGGGAACGCTGATTTTTATGCATATTGGCTTCAGTGTAAGCATGGGGGTATTTCTGTTTCGGGGGACGATTCAGAGTACGATCCCCATTGAGCTGGAGGAGGCTGCACAGATCGACGGCTGCGGCAGGACGGCAATATTTTTCCGGGTAGTTTTCCCGCTGCTTAAGCCTGCTGCGGCAACGCTGGTCATTATCGATGTGCTGAATCTCTGGAATGACTATCTGCTGCCAAGCCTCGTCCTGGGAAAAGAAGAGCTGTATACGCTGCCTGTTGCCACACGGGTGTTTTACGGCGCCTTTTCTTCGGATCTGGGCCTCTTGATGGCAGCATTGGTACTGATGATCCTGCCGGTGCTGATCCTGTATCTGGCGTTGCAGAAATACATCATTGCCGGAGTGGTGGCAGGAGCGGTAAAAAGCTGAAATGAGCGAAGGAGAAGAGGCATGTCACAAAATATGAAAAAGTTGCTGCAGCATTACCGGGAATACCGGCCGTACTGGCATTTTACCAGCCCGTCCGGCTGGATTAACGATCCCAACGGACTGATTTTTGCTGACGGATATTACCATTTGTATTATCAGTATTATCCCGGCGGAGTGACCCACGGGCCGATGCACTGGGGACATGCCCGGTCGGCGGACCTGCTGGAATGGGAGGTTCTGCCGGTTGCCCTGTATCCGGACGAACAGGGGGAGATTTTCTCCGGAAGCATGGTGTGTGACCGGGAAAATACGGCAGGCTTTGGCAGACACGGGGATGCGCCGCTGGTCGCCGTGTTTACCCATCACCGGGAAAGGAACGGGAAAGTGCGGCAGGCGCAGAGCCTGGCGTACAGTCTGGACGGCGGGCTTAGCTTTGAAAAATTCCCGGGAAATCCGGTGTTGGATCTGGGGCTTCGGGATTTCCGGGATCCCCGGGTGTTCTGGTATGAACCGCAAAGGCAGTGGATTATGCTGGCGGTGGCCGGAAAGGAGGTCCGCTTTTTTGCTTCGCCGGATCTGAAAAGCTGGAAATACCTGTCCGTATTTCGGGCCGGCGGGCTGAGCGAGGAGGAAATCTGGGAATGCCCGGATCTCTTTCCGCTTGAGTCGGAGGAGGGAGAGAAGCGGTGGGTGCTCCTGGTCAGCGCCAATACACTGGATTATCATCACACAGGAATCCTGTACTACGTGGGGAATTTTGACGGAATCCGCTTCGAGGCAGAAGAAAAGGAGAGTAACCTGCGGCTGGACTTTGGCAGGGATAATTATGCGGCAGTCACCTACGGAGGAATAAAGGAACGGACGGTCATCCAGGGATGGATGAGCTGCTGGGCCTATGCGGAAAAGGTGCCTGAACGGGGCTTTCGAGGAGCAATGACCATTCCCAGGGAGCTGGGACTGAAAAAAACGCAGGCGGGATGGCGGATGGTGCAGCGCCCTATACGGGAGCTGTACGGAGCCGGAGTAAAGGACGTTTCCCTTGCAGCCGAAGGAGTCACTGCACTGACCGGGGAACCGGTGCTGCTTCGGTTAAAATGGAAGGGAGAAAGCTGCTGCTTACGGTTTGGCAGCGAAAACGGGCCGGGGGAAATCCTGCTCTGCATTGAGGCCGAAAAACGGCGAATCTCCATGGAGAGGAGAGGCTGCCCGCAGGAAGGGCTGGGGGAGGATTACCGGGCCGTCTGTGAAATGGGATTTTTGGAAAACGGCCGGGAGCAGCTGCTGGAAATCCTGCTGGATGTCACCAGCATAGAGGTTTTTTTTGCAGGAGGAGAGACAGTGGGGACAATGCAGTATTTCAGCGGCGTCCCGCTGAACAGACTGGAGGTTGTGCACCAATGAAGGGAAAGAATCTGATCTTTTATACGCCGGAAAATCAGTATCCGGGAATGCCGCATGGAGAAATGTGCGGGGATATTATGCCGTTTTACCTGAACGGGACATATCATCTGGTATTTTTGTATAAGTATTGTATCTATGCGGTAGAAACCAAAGATTTTGTACATTACGGAAAGCTGCGCCTGGTCTTGCAGAACGGCACGCCGCAGGAGCAGGACTGGCATGCGGCCACAGGAAGTATCTGCGCGCATAACGGAGTGTTCTATTTTTATTACACCGGCTTCTGCGAGGGAAACCGGGGAGAAGAGGGAAAATATGAACAGGCAATTTTAAGGGCGGTAAGCCGGGATCTCTATGTCTGGGAGAAGGACAGGGATTACTTTTTTGCGCCGGACGAGGCCCATTACGGAAACCGGCACTGGAGAGATCCGCACGTGTTCTGGAATGAAGAGCTGGGAAAATATTGTATGCTGGTAACGGCCATGGAAAAGGGAGGGGCGGCAAACCGAAATGGCTGTACGGCCGTTTACGTGTCTGAGGATCTTTCTGACTGGGTCTATGACCGGACGATTTATTCTCCGGGGACCTATCCCAGCCATGAGTGCCAGGACGCCTTCCGTATGGGCGACCGCTGGTACCTTACCTTTTCTACCTATTCCCGGCAGTGGGAGACCAGATACCGGACGGCGGAGAGCTTTTATGGACCGTGGAAGCTCCCGGAGGGAGGCGACTGTCTGGAGGGCCGGGATTTTTATGCGGCAAAGACGGTGACAGACGGAGAAAAACGATACCTGGTGGGCTGGCAGTCAATTAAGAAGGATTGCAGAAACGACGGAAAATGTGTTTGGGGCGGAAACGTGGTGGTGCATGAGCTGATACAGAAGAGCGGCGGAGCGCTGGGCGTGAAGCTTCCGGATACCATCCGCAGCTCTTTTACCCGGGAAAAGCCGGTGGCCGGACAGGAGGTAAGGTGCAGCCGCGCGGATGGATTTGCCTGGGCCAGGCTGGGGCAGATAGAGGGAATGTGTCTCTTTGAGACCAGGCTGACCTGGGAGCCGGGGACAGCCGCCGCCGGTTTGATGTTTCATGTAAACGGAGAGCATATGGAGATCTGGTACCAGCTTAGACTGGAGCCGGAACGCAGGCGTATCCTGCTGGACCGCTGGGACCGGACGGACGGAGACCAGAGCTACGAGGAGGAGCGGCCGCTGACCTTTACGGATAATACGGCCGTTGTACGGCTGATTACCGATCAGAATGTCGTATTGATCTACGTGGATACGGTAGCGCTGTCTGCGAGAAGCTATGATGTCTCTGCAGGTGCGGTGGGGGTATTCGCGGAATATGGAACAGTTCAGGCAAGTGAGATACGGCTGCTCGGCCAGCCGGAGGCAGAGGAGGAGAACCGATGATTGGAAATGGAATAACACTTGGAGCGGCGGTTTTGACTGGGGGAAGAAGCAGGGCAATTAATGCGGAGAACCCTACCGGGGAAAAGGGAATGGGAGGACGCGCCGCCAGCGCCCTCGGCCCATCCAGAAAGGGGTCGCCCTGTATTCCAGAGATTAAAGCCGGGGAGACGGCTGTGCTGGCCGACATCCGGGGTACGGGAATCATCAACCATATCTGGATGACCGTGACTGACCGGACGAGTGAGAAAAACTGCTTTGTGCTCAGAGACCTGGTGCTGCGTATGTACTGGGACGGAGAGGAGGCGCCTTCTGTGGAATGCCCGCTGGGAGATTTTTTCTGCTGTGGCTTTGGAGAGAGCTATACGGTAAATGCGCTGCCGGTGGCGGTGAACCCGAGACGCGGGTTTAACTGCTATTTTTCCATGCCCTATAGAACGGGGGCAAAAATTACGCTGGAGAATCAGGGCGAGGAGGCGATCCCGGCGTTTTTCTATCAGATAGACTACTGCCTGTATGACAAACTTCCGGAAGAGCTGGGATATTTTCATGCCCAGTGGAGAAGGCAGAAGCTCACCAGTCCGGCGGAAGATTATGTGATCCTGGACGGCGTCCGGGGAAAAGGGCAGTATGTAGGA
>JAHZHG010000032.1:0-6315 GCA_019420425.1 Clostridiales bacterium | reverse complement strand
AACATTTCTGGCGCTTTCCACACTGGAAAGATACTGGTGGGGCGAGGGAGAAGTGAAATTTTACCTGGACGGAGACGGGGAATATCCGACGATCTGCGGAACAGGGACAGAGGATTATTTCGGAGGGGCCTGGAGCTTTGGAAGCAATGACGAGGGGAAAATGGAGGAGGAGACATACTGCACGCCGTTTCTGGGGTACCCGTTTTATTCCCGGCATGACCGTCGGATAAAAAATGACTATCACAACGACGACTGTCCGCCTATGCGGGCGCTTTACCGGTTTCACCTGCCGGATCCAATCTGCTTCGCAGAAAACTTGCGGGTAACGATGCAGCAGATCGGATCCTGCCACCGGGGGATTTTCGAACGGCAGGATGATGTGGCTACGGTGGCATACTGGTACCAGCAGGAGCCGCACCAGCCGTTTCACACGCTGCCCGGATGGAAGGAACGGTGGCCGAGATAGGCGTTACTGGAAAATTTCCATCGCCTGGTCAATATTTCCCAGAATGGCATTGGTAAATTCATCGGTAATCACCAGCTCCCAGGAGGAGCCGTTGTTGGTCAGCGTCAGCTCCAGCTCTGTTTCCGCAGCCGCCGTATTGTCCGCCAGGATATTGTACAGCAGCTTGGCTGTTTCATCGGTCAGCTCTGAGGTGGTTGCACGCATGGATGCCGTGGTATCTGCATAGCTGAGAAGCTGCTCCTTATACGCGGAGAGGACGGCGCACATGTCCACACTGGTCAGCCGGATTTTGGCGGAGGCGGATTTGCCGTTTTCTGTGCAGGAATCAATGACGTAGGCAAAATTTCCGGCGATCTGGGAGAGAAAAGCCTCATCGATCAGGGAGGCATAGTTGCTGTAGGTGGCAAACAGGTCGGAAATCTGCAGATATTCCCCCCATTCTTCGGCAGAGAGGGACTGAAATTCGTCGAGATAGATGGTCAGTACCTCCTCTGCAGAGAGCAGATAAGGGTCATTCATATAGGTAATAAATCCGCCCACCAGCTCGTCCTCCAGCTTTTTGCTGGACTCGATAACCCAGCCGCCCTCCTGCTTTTGCAGGCGGAACTCGGCTGTCGTTGTCACCAGCTGGTAGGAATTGTTTTCCAATGCCTCGTTAAGCAGGATATAATACCCGTTCAGGTCAGCGGGGAGGGTTTTCTGCTTGTGGATAGCCAGCGTATCGGTGAGAATGGTGGTACACAGATCCCTTGCCAGCGCTTTTGCGTCGATATTTGTGATGTCGGCCTGGATGACTGCGGTATCGCCGTCAACGTTTTCTACGGTAATCTGGTAATCAAATTGCTTAAAAAAGGAACGAACCGCTTCTGTTGCCTCGTCGCCAATGGTTCCGGCAGCGCCGGGAGCAGTGATCAGATTTTCATAAGAAATAAAATTTTTTATTGTGGCTTCATCCAGGTCCTTGACGAGAGAAAGCTCGCTCTCCACCAGCTTTGCCGCCGTATCATCCCTGGTCCTTGCGCAGCCGCCGGCCAGCAGGGCGGCCGTCAGCAGCACCTGGACCAGCAGGATGGCCGGGATACCCAGGGTAAAGCTTTTGTGCCTGGTTTTGTGGCGGAACAGATACATGCCCAAGAGGATGCCAATGCTTCCGCCGAATATGGCCGTGAGAAACAGTGTCCGTTCAGGAATCCGCCAGCGGTTTCTCCTTGCCTTCCGTTTGTCTGCCATCATCAAAAGCAGGCCAAGCAGGTTAATGCCGGTCAGATAAACTACAATAATAATGTCCATAGTTCTCCTTTGCACGTTTTCCATTTTTTGGATATTCCTCTATAGTTTATGATAAAAATAAGCTATTGTCAAACTATTGACTTTTTCGGGGAAAAGCCGTATGATTGACCCAATACGGTAAAAAGAGTTTTTCAGGAGGATAAGCAATGTATTCATTGGATGAAGTAAGGAAGGTTGATCCGGAAATTGCAGATGCTATTGTGGCAGAGCAGGAAAGACAGGATAGCCACATTGAGCTGATTGCATCGGAAAACTGGGTTTCCAAGGCAGTAATGGCTGCTATGGGCAGCCCGCTGACCAATAAATATGCTGAAGGCTATCCGGGCAAACGCTACTACGGCGGCTGTGAGTGTGTAGATGTTGTGGAAAATCTGGCCAGGGAAAGGGCAATGAAGCTGTTTGGGTGTACCTACGCCAATGTTCAGCCCCATTCTGGCGCACAGGCAAATATGGCTGTATTTTTTGCCATGCTTAAGCCTGGCGACACGGTAATGGGAATGAATCTGGCCCACGGCGGCCATCTGACCCATGGCAGCCCTGCCAACATGTCCGGCGCATATTTCCACATTGTGCCGTATGGGGTGAATGACGAAGGCTTTATTGATTACGACGAGGTCAGGCGGCTGGCCCTGGAATGCCATCCGAGACTGATCGTAGCCGGAGCCAGCGCATACGCCAGAGTCATCGACTTCAAGCGTTTCCGGGAGATTGCGGATGAGGCAGGCGCATATCTGATGGTTGACATGGCACATATTGCCGGTCTTGTGGCTGCAGGACTTCATCCCAGCCCGATTCCGTACGCCCATGTGACGACGACGACGACACATAAAACCCTCCGCGGGCCCAGAGGCGGTCTGATCCTTTCCAGCGCTGAGGTGGCAAAGGAGTTCAACTTCAACAAGGCGATTTTCCCGGGAATCCAGGGAGGCCCGCTGATGCACGTGATCGCTGCAAAGGCAGTCTGCTTTCAGGAGGCGCTTACGGAGGAGTTCCGGACCTATCAGCAGAATGTGGTAAAGAATGCCCAGGCATTGAGCAAGGGGCTGATCAGCCGGGGCATCCGGATCGTATCCGGCGGAACGGACAACCATCTGATGCTGGTAGACCTGACCAGCGTAGGCAAGACCGGAAAAGAGGTGGAAAACCTGCTGGATGAGGTAAACATTACCTGCAATAAAAACACAATTCCGAATGACCCGCAGTCCGCATTTGTGACCAGCGGTGTGCGTCTGGGTACTCCGGCGGTTACTTCCAGGGGAATGAACGAGGCAGACATGGACGTCATTGCAGAGGCAATTGCCCTGATGCTGAAGGATCCGGAGAAGAATAAAGAACAGGCGAGGGCTCTGGTAAAGGGACTTACCGATAAATATCCACTGAACCAGTAAATCGCTTCTTTTCAGGGGAAATGGCGCAGGCTGACAGTGAAAGAAAAATGAAGATGCTTGGCTGTGTTTGGCCGGAGGAGATTCCTAAAATCAGGAATTTCCTCCGGCCAAAAAATGTGAAAGTTTTGTGACTTCAAAAAGTATTAAGAAAATGTTCCTATACTTAGGGAAAAACTGTGTTAGAATAGGTACGTAAAAGAAATGACATGGAGGGGAGCCTGATGAAAAAGAAAGGTGTTGCAGCAGTAGCGGCTATTCTGGTGATTGCTGCTGCCGGAGGCGGTTTCTATTATTGGAGGGTTTATCATAAAGATGCCTCAGGCCAGTTGGTTTCTTCGACCAGTGAAAACGCGGTTTATGTGGATTCAGTGGCGGCGATTGCCGGCCTGGGAAACGGTACAGGTATTCAGGAGCGGTTTAGCGGAACGGTAGAGCCGCAGGAAACCTGGGAATGTAAGCTGTCTTCAGATAAAAAAGTAAAAGAGTGTTACGTAGAGGTCGGCGACGAGGTCAAGGTCGGCGACAAGCTGTTCAGCTACGACACCACAGAAGACGAGGACAAGCTCGCCCAGCTGGAGATTGAGATCGAGCGTACGGAGAATGAGATCGAAACATCCAAAAGCCAGATCACCCAGCTCCAGAAAGAAAAAGAAAAGGCGAATGCAGATGACCAGCTTCGTTACACTACGGAAATTCTGACGGCGGAAAACACAGTCAAACGAAACGAGTATGACCTGAAGAGCAAAAATGTGGAGCTGCAGCAGCTGAAGGAGACCATTGCCAACTCTGCGGTTACCAGCCAGCTGACCGGTATGATTAAGGAGATAAATGACCCGGACACCGCTACGACGAGCATGAGCGGCGAGGAAAGCGCCTACATAACCGTTATTGCCACCGGCGCTTACCGGATTAAGGGCAAGATAAACGAGCAGAACCGATACAGTCTCTCAGAGGGCAGCCCGATGCTGATCCATTCCCGCCTGAATGACGGGATGACCTGGACGGGATACCTTTCCAAGATTGACTGGGATAACGCGATTTCCAATGAGTCCAATGGAGGCTATATCGTATACGGCGGAAACGGAGGGAGCAGTTCGGAGAGCTCTTCCAACTACCCGTTTTATGTGGAGCTGGAGAATTCGGACGGCCTGATCCTGGGGCAGCATGTCTATATGGAGGTTAACGCAGGACAGGAGGACCAGCGCGACGGAATCTGGCTGGAAAGCTACTATGTGGTAGAGGGCTCAGAGACAGAGGGCAGCTACGTATGGGCGGCCAGCGACAAGGGCCTTTTGGAAAAGCGCGCAGTGGTTCTCGGAGAATATGACGAAGATCTGATGAAATATGAGATTACAGAAGGGCTGGACGAGGAGGATTATATTGCTTTCCCGGTGGATACCCTGGAGGAAGGCCTGCCTGTGATCTATAACAGCGGCGACAGCAGCGTCGATACAGATTTCGGCGAAGGCGGAGAAATGAACGCAGATGAGTTCAGCGGGCCGGATGGTACCCTGATGGATGAAGGTGTGCCCACGCTGCCGGAGGATTCCTACAACGGCGAGAGTATTCCGGTGCTGCCTGAGGATTCCAGCAGCATGGAGGGCCCCGGCGGAGAGATCGTGGAGCCGGATGTTTCTGCGGACGGCCCGTCCGGGGCGGTGACGATTGAGGAGCTTGGCCCGGATATGGGCGGCGTAGTCGTTTCCGAAGACGGACCGGGAGTAGGCTGAGACTGGAGGGTATCATGATCCTGAAATTAGACCATATATATAAAGACTACATACAGGGGAAAATGATTGTTCCGGTGCTGAAGGATGTCTCTCTTTACGTAGAGGAGGGAGAATATGTGGCTATCATGGGGCCGTCGGGTTCCGGAAAATCTACGCTGATGAACATCGTGGGCTGCCTGGATAAGCCGACCTCGGGAGCCTACGAGCTGGCGGGAAAAAGTGTGCTGAACCGTACGGATAAGGAGATGGCGGAGGCAAGGCTTAACTATATCGGTTTTGTATTCCAGAATTTCCAGCTGCTTCCCCGTGTATCTGCGCTGGAGAATGTGGCGCTGCCGTTGATCTATGCGGGAGTGAAGAAGCGGGAGCGTATCCGCAGGGCCAAGGCTGCGCTGGAGCGGGTAGGGCTGGCGGACCGTATATCCTTTGTTCCCAGCCAGCTGTCCGGCGGCCAGAAGCAGAGGGTGGCCATTGCCCGTGCGATGGTAAACGAGCCGAAGCTGCTGCTGGCAGACGAGCCTACGGGCGCACTGGATTCCACCTCCAGCAAACAGCTCATGGACCTGTTTGAAAAGCTGAATCAGGAGGGAGTAACCATTGTAATGATTACCCATGATCCGCAGGTGGCGTCAAGGGCAAAGCGGATTGTGGATATCTTTGACGGAATGATTTCCGAGCGGGGAAAAGAGGAAGCAGACCAGGGTTCGGTGAAGGAGGAAGTCAATGAAGGGTAGAACGATTGCGGTAATCAGCGTGGTCTCACTGGCCGCTGTGGGTGGAATCGGCTACGGCGTTTACCATGCGGTTACCGGAAATAAAGAGGCGGTGCAGGTTGTACCGGTATCGAATGTAAATTACAGCTATTGGGGAGACACTTCCTATTCCTACGGGACAGTAACCTCAAACGTATCCCAGACCGTGCGTCTGGAGAACGACTATCAGGTGGACGAAGTATTCGTAGAGGAGGGGCAGGAGGTAAAGATCGGGGATCCGCTGTTTTCCTACGATATGACTCTGGTGGAGCTGGATCTGGAGATGGAAAAGCTCACCGGGCAGACGCTGGATTTGAATAAACAGTCTCTGGAAAATGAGCTGAAAAAGCTGCAGAATACAACGGCGACGGCCAGAATCGACGCGGGAAGCGCACTGGACAGTGTAATGACTGCGTCAGGTGAGGAAACGGAACAGACAGACCCGTCCCAGACGAATGCACCGGAGACAGAAGCGCCGCAGACGAATGCACCGCAGACAGATCCGCCGCAGACAGACGCGCCTCAGAGCCAGGCGGAGGTACCACAGACAGAAGCGCCGCAGACGGATCCGCCGCAGACAGAAGCACCGCAGACGAATGTGCCAGAGACAGAAGCGCCGCAGACGAATGCGCCGGAGACAGAAGCGCCGCAGACGAATGCGCCGGAGACAGAAGCGCCGCAGACGAATG
>JAHZHG010000319.1:1781-3688 GCA_019420425.1 Clostridiales bacterium | reverse complement strand
TTGCCGTGGCCTCGGACTACTCTGTGGCTCTTGGCTGTGCAGTCTGTGCGGGAAGGGCAATGGGAATGTACGGCAGCCTGCAGGAGGCGGCAGCGCATATGGTACAAATGCAGAAAATGATATTCCCGGACAGGGAGAAGCATCGGATTTATCAGGGGCTGCAGCGAAAATACAGGGGCCTGTATCCGGCCGTTCGGAAATGGCTGGATGAATAAGGGGAAACAGAATCAAATTTTAATACTTTTTTTATCACCGCTTCATTGACCTGTGCAGGAATCAGAAGTATCCTAATTTTAATTGACGGAGGAGGAAAAGCCGGGGGAAGAAAGCGGAGGAATAAGCATGGGCAAAGTAATTGGAATTGATCTGGGAACGACAAACAGCTGTGCGGCAGTGATGGAAGGCGGAAAGCCGGTAGTGATTACAAACGGAGAGGGATTTCGCACTACGCCATCCGTGGTCGCCTTTACCAAAACCGGGGAGCGTCTGGTGGGCGATACGGCAAAGCGCCAGGCAGTGACCAACGCCGAGCGGACGATCAGCTCGATTAAGCGGGAAATGGGCACAGACTATAAGGTAAAGATTGACGGAAAGTCATATACGCCGCAGGAGATATCGGCAATGGTGCTGATGAAGATAAAGAAGGACGCGGAGAGCTATCTGGGAGAGCCGGTCAGTGAGGCGGTAATCACGGTGCCGGCTTACTTTAATGATTCCCAGCGGCAGGCGACGAAGGATGCGGGCCGGATAGCCGGACTGGAGGTACTGCGGATTATCAATGAACCGACGTCCGCGGCGCTGGCCTATGGTCTGGATCACGAGGGGGCGCAGAAGATCATGGTTTATGATCTGGGCGGCGGGACCTTCGACGTGTCGGTGATTGAGATTGGCTCAGGTGTCATCGAGGTTCTGGCGACGGCAGGAGACAACCATCTGGGCGGGGATGACTACGATGCGCGGATTGTGGATTATCTGATCCAGGAGTTTAAGCAGGCAGAGCGGATTGATCTTTCCAGGGATCCGATGGCCGTCCAGCGGCTGCGCGAGGAGGCGGAGAAGGCCAAGAAGGAGCTGTCCAGCGCCGCCTCCTGCCAGATCAACCTTCCGTTTATCGCGACGACCAAGGACGGGGGGAAGCATCTGGATGTTACGCTGACCAGAGCCAAATTCGAGGAGCTGACGTATGACCTGACGGAGCGGACAGTCATTCCGGTGAAAAATGCCCTTTCCGATGCGGGGCTGAACCCGGGAGAGCTGGACAGGGTGCTTCTGGTGGGCGGTTCAACGCGGATGCCTGCGGTTCAGGCCAAGGTGGAGCAGCTGACGGGAAAGATTCCCAGCAAGAATCTGAATCCGGACGAGTGCGTTGCCCTGGGAGCAGCGGTGCAGGGCGGCAAGCTGGCCGGTGAGGCAGGGCTGAATGAGGTGCTGCTGATGGACGTGACCCCGCTTTCGCTGTCCATAGAGACGGTGGGCGGAGTGGCTACCCGCCTGATTGAGAAGAACTCGACAATTCCCACACGCTACAGCCAGATTTTTACCACTGCGGGAAATTTCCAGACCTCGGTAGAAATTAAGGTGCTTCAGGGCGAGCGCCAGTTTGCACGGGACAATAAGCTGATTGGCAATTTCCGGCTGTCCGGGATCAAGCGGGCCATGCGGGGAGTTCCGCAGATCGAGGTTACCTTTGATATCGATGTGAACGGTATTCTTAGCGTTTCGGCCAAGGATCTGGGAACAGGGAAGGAGCAGCACATTACCATAACCGCCAGCTCCAATCTTTCCGAGGATGAGATTCAGCGGGCGATCTACGAGGCGCAGATGTACGAGAGCCAGGATAAGGAGAAAAAAGACGTTCTGGACGAGTATAATGAGGCTGAACAGCTGGCGTTCCGGGTGGAGCAGGC
>JAHZHG010000319.1:0-1771 GCA_019420425.1 Clostridiales bacterium | reverse complement strand
GGAGATCAGCAAAGAAGAAAAATCGGCGGTGAAGGCGGATCTGGCCGCACTGCGGAAGAAGCTGAGAAAAACGAAACCGGAAAAAATGACGCCTGCAGATGCAGGGGAGCTGCGGCAGCTGAAGGAAAAGCTGGAGAGTACGGCGGCGGGCCTGCTTTCACGGGCTTCAGAAAAGCAGGATGACCAAAAAGAAAATAGGTAAAAAGGCGGCGCCGGATCAGTTTGATCCGGCGCCGTTTTCATAGGGCGCGGTCATGTGCCCTTGAGAGGAGCAGCCTTCCGTATTCGGTGATTTCGCAGCCGCCCCTTGTCCGGTTTACCCGGATTAGCTGCTGGGCGGCCAGGCTGTTCAGCAGGGTACGGATTTTGCCGTCGGTCAGTGCAGGAAACTGGCCGGAGAGGAGGGTGAGCAGGCGGCTACGGCCGATCTTCGGGGAGCCGTCAATGGCTTGTAAAATCTGGAAATCTAAGTCTGTGAGCGGGACATTTTTTCCATAGCTGCTGTTTTTCAGCATATATTCCGGAAGATCGGTAAGGCTGAAGCGCTGGCTGTTCCAGATGCTGATGAGATACCGGCTCAGGTTGATGACCTCCGTAGTATTTCCCGGCCAGGAGTATCTGCGGATAAAGGAGAGAAACTCCTCTGAGGCCATGGCATTCAGGCTGAAATCTGTCGTACCCAGGGTATTGCGGAGGTAGTATTCCAGGATAAACAGAATATCGTCCGTCCGATTGCGCAGAGGAATCGTATAAAGGGACATAATGTTGATGCTGAAATACAGCTCGTTAATGAAGGCGCCGGAGGAGACCGCCTGGAAGAGATCCCGGGTGGAGGAGGCGATAATGCGCAGATCCAGGGGGACGCTCTGGCGTCCGCCCACCCGCCGCAGACGCTTTTCCGTGATGGCCGAGAGCAGGATGGACTGCTGGCGCAGGGACATGTGCTCAATGCCGTCGATAAACAGGGTGCCTCCGTTGGCCCGCTCCAGAAGGCCGGGATGTACGCCGGGCCGGCTGCTCTGGGAGAGACCGTCCTCATAGCCCAGCAGTTCGGATTCATCGTTTTCCCGGGAGAGGGCGATGGGGGAAAGACGGATGAAGGCCCTCTGTCTGCGGGAGGAGGCATAATGGATGGCCCGGGCCAGCACCTCCTTGCCTGTGCCGCTCTCCCCCTGAATAAGCACGTTGTAATCGGTCAGCGCGATTTTTTCCGCTTTTTTTAGCAGCTCCTTGTAGCGGGTATCCTGGGTGAAATAGTCGTCAAAGTGGATATGCTGATCCTGGCGGGCCTCCATGGCGGGCAGCTCACCGCGATAATCGGCCGGGTAGCTGCTTGGCGGGCGCACGGCCTCCGCAGTGATCATGTAAAGCATCTCCGAATCATTCTGCTGGATCAGCTTTTTGGCCAGAAGCAGCTTGTCCCCGACGCTGTTGATAAAGCCAAAGGAGTCGGGGCTGGAATCATTGAGAAAATCCAGAGGAAGATTATATTCCAGAAACAGGGACTCAATATTGGTATCCAGCAAATGGGCTCTGGACAGGCAGAGCAGACGGACAAAGGAGGTATTAAACTGCTTGATCTGCTTTTCCCGGCTGGTATAGATGCAGAAGCCGATGGAAATATTGTTGGAAATCGAGGTATAGAGCCGCTGCATCTGGAGAGAGCTGTACAGCTGGCTGTTGGACAGCTTCAGTACCTTGACCAGATTGATGATATAATTTTTAGTGATCTCATTGAGCAGGGAAGCAGGTAAGGAAAAGTAGACCACGA
>JAHZHG010000318.1 GCA_019420425.1 Clostridiales bacterium | reverse complement strand
GAGAACGGTCGATTTTGGCGATCGCGGAAGCGCTGGATGCCGGTATACCGGTATCCCAGATTACGTATGTGGACGGCACCTGCTTCAAGACCAAATCGCTGGAGCAGGTATACGACTATGAACGCCTGCCGGATTACGAGGAGCTGAA
Source organism: Clostridiales bacterium (assembly GCA_019420425.1). Taxonomy (GTDB): domain Bacteria; phylum Bacillota; class Clostridia; order Lachnospirales; family Lachnospiraceae; genus JAHZHG01. The sequence goes on along the minus strand of JAHZHG010000318.1, from coordinate 3,541 downwards.
AAAGGACAGGCTGAATTACGCCAGAAGCTTTTATACCCAGTACCAGAATACGGACCCCTTTCAGGGGAAACGGCTCGTCGAGGGATACCCCGGTATGTACGTGGTACAGAATCCTCCGGCAAAGCCGCTGACCCAGCTGGAGATGGACGATATCTACGATCTGCCCTACTGCCGTACCTACCATCCCATGTACAAAACGGCGGGCGGCATTCCGGCCATCGCCGAGGTAGAGTTCAGCCTGGTCAGCTGCCGAGGATGCTTTGGCGCGTGCAGCTTCTGCGCGCTGACCTTCCATCAGGGCAGGATCATCCAGTCCAGGAGCCACGAGTCTATTCTGCGCGAGGCCAGAATCATGACAGAGACAGAAGGCTTCAAGGGCTATATCCATGACGTGGGCGGGCCCACCGCAGACTTCCGCCATCCGGCCTGTAAAAAGCAGCTGGAAAAAGGCGCCTGCAAAACCCGGCAGTGCCTCTTTCCCACGCCATGCAAAAATCTGGATGCGGATCATTCGGATTATGTGGAGCTGCTGCGGAAGCTGCGCAGCCTGCCCGGGGTCAAAAAGGTATTTGTCCGCTCCGGCATCCGGTTTGACTATGTGCTGGCGGACAAGTCCAATGAATTTTTGCGTGAGCTGGTGGAGCATCACGTCAGCGGCCAGCTGAAGGTGGCTCCCGAGCATATTTCCGACCGGGTGCTGCAGAAAATGGGCAAGCCGCCCTATGCGGTATATAAGAAATTTACCGAAGCCTACAATGGGATGAATCGAAAGCTGAATAAAAATCAGTTCCTCGTCCCGTATCTGATGTCCTCCCATCCGGGGTGCCGCCTGTCGGACGCCATCACCCTGGCGGTGGAGCTGAAGCGCCTGGGCCACTATCCGGAGCAGGTGCAGGATTTTTATCCCACGCCGTCCACCCTGTCCACGTGTATGTACTACACCGGCGTGGACCCGCGGGATATGCAGCCGGTGTACGTGCCCGTATCTCCCCATGAAAAGGCCATGCAGCGGGCTCTGATGCAGTCCAAAAACCCGGCCAACCGGGAGCTGGTAAAAGAGGCTCTGCTTAAGGAAGGGCGGAAAGATCTGATCGGCTACGGCGGGGACTGCCTGATCCCGCCGGATAAGGGAAGGGGCGTCCGGGAGGAGAACAGGCGCACAGCCAGACCGGAATACCGGAAAAAGAAAACCGCCCGGGACAATACAAAAGGAAGCAAAAGGGGTAAGCGCTCATGAAAAAAATAGCAAAGGGAAACTGCGGATATATCGCCTATGAAAAAAAGAAACGCACATTGGTTACCGCCGTGCTGTTTATCATACCGATTACGATTTTTATTACCGGCTATCTGCACACCGGGACACGCCTGAATCTGCTGACCGTAGTGGCTGTGGTGGGCTGCCTGCCCGCCTGTAAAAGCATGGTCGGCGCGATTATGATGTTCAGGCAGCGGCCGGGAGACGCTGCACTGGAGGCAGAGGTGGGAAAGGCTGCGGGCGAGCTTGCGCCCTGTTATGAGCTGATCATGACCGCTTACGAAAAGACCACCCGGGTGGATGCCTGCGTGATCTGTGGAAACGAGATCGCCTGCTATTCAGCCGATGCAAAGGCCGATGCCGATTTTGCCCGGAAGCATATCGCGAAAATCCTGAACGCCAACGGCTACAGCGGCGTGCATGTAAAGCTGTTTAAAGAGAGAAAAGCATTTCTGGAGCGCGCGGCGTATCTGAATAAAAACCGGGATTCCCTGCGGGAAAACATCCGGTTCACTCCCGATGAGCGTTATCCCGACCTCAGCCGGGATGAGCTGATCCGCCATTTGCTGCTGGCAATTTCCCTGTAAGGAGCGGTTATGAAGGAAATACATGTGGGAAAAAACGAATCCGGCCAGCGGCTGGATAAGCTGCTGGCCAAGTATCTGAATCTGGCGCCGAAGAGCTTTATCTACAAAATGCTCCGGAAGAAAAATATTACGCTGAACGGCAAAAAAGCCTCTGGCAATGAGCAGCTGAAAAGCGGGGATACGGTAATTCTCTATCTGGCGGACGATACGGTGGCCAGGTTTTCCAGGGCGCCCTCCGCTCCGGCAAAGGCCGGGGGCAGGCTGGACATCGTCTATGAGGATGAAGAACTATTGCTGCTGAACAAGCCTGCAGGGATGCTCTCACAAAAGGCAAAGGAGACGGACGTCTCTCTGGTTGAGCGGCTGACCGCCTATCTGCTGGAGGAGGGCGCGGTGACCGGTGAGAGCCTGCGCTCTTTTCGTCCTTCTGTCTGTAACCGCCTGGACCGCAACACCAGCGGGCTGGTGGCTGCCGGAAAAACGCTGGCCGGGCTCCAGGAGTTAGGCGAGCTTTTCCGGGAGCGGACGGTGAACAAATATTACCGCTGCCTTGTGGCCGGGCGGATGGAATGCGGAAAGACAGCCTCCATCGAGGGCTATCTGAAAAAGGACGAGCGGCGGAACCAGGTGCGGATCACCGGGACAGAAGAGCCGGAGAGCGCGTATATCCGCACAGAATATCTGCCCCTGGCGGCCAATGACCGCGTCACTCTGCTGGAGGTGCATCTGATTACGGGAAAGACCCACCAGATCCGCGCCCACCTCTCCGGAACCGGCCATCCGATTATCGGAGATCCGAAATACGGCGATCCGTCGGTAAACGAAGCATTTAAGCGAAAATACGGGCTGCGCCGCCAGCTGCTGCACAGCTATCGGCTGGAATTTCCGGTTCTGGAGGGAACACTGGCGGCGGTTTCGGAGCAGAAGTTTACTGCCCGTCTGCCGGAGGATTTCCGGCGGGTGCTGGCAGGGGAGCTTCCCGCATACAGAGAAAGGAGCTGAGCAGATGGCTACCTGGAATTCCAGAGGCCTTCGCGGCTCCACGCTGGAGGAGCTGCTGAACCGGACAAATGAGCAATATGCCCAAAAGGGGCTTGCCCTGATCCAGAAGGTACCTACGCCGATCACGCCGGTGCGGATTGATCCCGAGCACAGGCATATCACCCTGGCCTATTTCGACCAGAAGAGTACCGTGGACTATATCGGCGCCGTCCAGGGGATCCCGGTGTGTTTTGACGCCAAGGAATGTGCGGCAGATACTTTTGCCCTGCAGAATATTCATCCCCACCAGGTGAAATTTATGGAGCAGTTTGAAGGGCAGGGAGGGATTGCCTTTCTGGTGATCTACTATTCCAAAAGGGACTATTTTCATTATCTGCCCTACCGGGAGATGCGCAGGTTCTGGGACAGGGCAGAGGCGGGCGGAAGAAAGAGCTTCCGTTTCGAGGAGCTGGATCCCGCCTATGAGATCCCCAGGGGAAAGGGTGTGCTGGTACCCTATCTGGAGATGCTGGCCCGGGATCTGGAAAGCAGAGACTAGGCGTTGACTTTTTGGCATACTTAGCATATAATGGGAAAAGCATTTCATGTGGTAGCGAATTATCACGTTAATTTGCTAAAGCAAACATAATGGAGGAGATCATGAACCAAAGACTGCTGCATACTCCCGAAGGTGTCCGGGATATTTATAATGATGAGT
>JAHZHG010000317.1 GCA_019420425.1 Clostridiales bacterium | reverse complement strand
CAGAGCCGCTTGGATGAAAGATAGCTCCGCTGTCTGCGTCATACCGGTAGCGATAGATTGCCCGCCTGCCCGAGTCTGTGTGATAAAAGATCGTCCCGTCGGCAGAAAATCCCATACCATTGGAAATCTGCAGCCCCTTCATCAGCAGCCTTGGCTGCTCGTCTCGGGCAAAGAGATAAAGGCTGCCGTTTTCATCGCGTTCTGTTTTCGTCCCGGCAATCATCCTGCCGCAGGGATCGCAGATCGCATCATTAAATCGCTCTCCAGGCGTCATATCCACGGAAAAGAGGAGAGAAAACTCCTGCCTCCGGCCTTCATACGGACAGGAAAACACACCGCATTCCGTAAACAGAATCAGATCCCCGCAGGTATCGAAGAGGAAGGCGCCCAGCTGGTATTCACACGTCAGGAGCGTCCGGCACACCTGTGTTTGGGGATTCCATGCGTAAAGGGTACCCTTTACAATATCGGTAAACACAAACTCCCCCGTCTCCCTGTGCCAGAGAGGGCCCTCGCCCAGCGTGCACAGGGGAGCGTTTACCCTTACCATTCCGTTATACTTCCGTCATCCAGACGGAGAACGGGACTCTTCCAGCTGTGGCCTTCCTCTGCCATACAGCGGATCTGTTCTTCATTCACTTCAATACCAAGGCCCGGTTCGGTCAGCAGGGAAATATAGCCGTCGTTGTTATACTGGAACACCGACGGGTCCTTCACATACCGGCCCATTTCAAACCCTTCATTGTAAGCCATTCCCAGACTCTGCTCCTGCAGACAGGCATTGATCGCGGTGAAATCCACCTGCAGACAGGCGGCAAAGGCGATGGGACCTAAGGGGCAGTGGGGAGCAAGGGCTACGTCAAAGGTCTCTGCCATAGCTGCCAGCTTGTGCACCTCGGAAATTCCTCCCGCATGGCTGAGATCCGGCTGGATAATATCCACATACCCTTTCGTCAGCATCTGCTTAAAGCCCCAGCGGGTAAACGTGCGCTCACCGGTAGCCAGGGGTATCTTGGAGCAGCTGTGCAGCTCCATAAACGCCTCTTCGTTTTCCACCAGCACCGGTTCCTCCACAAAGAGCAGGTCAAAGGGCTCCAGCTCCTTCAGCAGTGTTTTGGCGGTAGCCTTGTGGGGTCTGCCGTGGAAATCAATGGCGATACCCAGCTCCTTGCCTACCTTGTCCCGGATGGCCTGGACCTTGTTCAGCAGCAGGTCGATTTCCTTTGTATCGTTCATCCAGCCAAGGGCGTTCGTACCAAACATCTTGACATGATGGAAGCCATGCTCCAGCTTATCCTGTGCAGACGCGGCGGCTTCCTCGGGAGTAGAGGAATCGATCCAGCTGTACACCGCCATCTTGTCCCGGACCTTTCCGCCGAGCAGCTCATGAATGGGCACGGAAAGCGCCTTGCCCTTAATATCCCACAGCGCCTGGTCGATACCGGATAGGGCGCTGGTCAGCACAGGGCCGCCGCGGTAAAATCCGCCGCGGTAGATGGTCTGCCAGATATCCTCGATATGCCTGGGATCACGTCCAAGCAGATACGGCTCCAGCTCATGGATGCAGGCCCGGGTGGTGTCGGCGCGGCCCTCTACTACAGGCTCTCCCCAGCCGACGAGTCCCTCATCCGTCTCCACACGCAGCAGCAGCCAGCGCGGCTTAATCAAAAAGGTTTCCAGTCTGGTTATTTTCATCTTCATTCACCTCCGAAGGGATTTTCCATATAGTCAAAGGGCGAACCGCCGTTTAATTCGTTTTCCGCATAGATGGGAAGCAGGGCGCCGCCGTCCACAGTTACCGTGGTACCCGTCATATAGGAGCAGGCATCCGAAGCTAGGAAAACCAGGATATTGGCGATTTCTTCCGGCCGGGCAAAGCGCTTCATCAGCAGCCGGGGCTTTACCTTCTGCACAGGATGGTCCTCAGGCCACACGTTGGTATAGCCGGGAGAGAGGGTAAGCACGCGGATTCCATAAGAGGCCAGCTCATAGGCAGCGCTTTTGCCAAAGCGTACCACAGCAGCCTTCGACGGTGCGTAGGTATTGGCCTTTGGCCAGCAGCCGTCCACGTGATTGGAGGCCATATTAATGACCACGCCGGGTTTTTCCGTTTTCACCATCAGCCGGGCAGCCAGCTGGGTACCGAAAAACGTGCCCTTCCAGTCCGTAAAGGTAATCTTTTCCCACTGCTTTTCCGTGATCTCCAGCAGAGGGTAAAACTCGCTGACGCCTGCATTGTTGACCATCAGGTCAATGGAACCAAACTCTTCCTCATAGCAGGAGAACATGTGGCAGAGCTCATCGTAGCTGCTTACATCAGCCTGCAGAAGGAGCGCCCTTGCGCCCGCCTGCTCGATTTGCCTGGCTGTTTCCTGCGCGCCGGCCTCGTTTTTCCGGTAGTTGACGCCCACGTCATAACCGGCCTTTGCCAGAGCAACGGCGATTGCCTGGCCGATTCCGTGGCTGGCCCCGGTAACTAACGCTTTTTTTCTTTCCATAACCATCCTCCTTGTGTGTGCGTTAACGCAATATCGCGTAAAAAAATAAAAGTAAAATCAAAATTATTAGAAAATTAATTCGGTTTAATTATAATTACACATAATGAAAAAGTCAATACGTGGAGAGGAAATAACGAAAGATATTTAGAAAAATAAATGAAATACGCGAGGAAAAATGGATGATTATAGAATAAATGCACAAAAAATAAGAGGCGAGATTGTTGAAAGTAACAGATATTTAGTCGGAGTGCATAAAAATGTTGACGTAAGCGAAAAATGGCCGTATAATGCAGATAAGTGTTACCGCACACACAAGAAACCGATTCAGCAACAGAAAAAAGGGGAGGAAAAGGAGAAGGTAGACAGTATGGGAAATTATGTGGAATTTCGGAACATCAGCAAGTATTTTCCCGGAGTGAAGGCGTTGGACAATATTTCGTTTAAAGCGGAAAGCGGTTTTGTCTATGCGTTCCTCGGCGAAAACGGTGCGGGCAAATCCACGCTGCTGAAGATTCTGAACGGAGATTACCAGCCCGACGAGGGCGAATACATCATCAATGGCGAGGCAAAGCATTTTCTTACCCCAAAGGAAGCAATTGCCGGAGGCGTCAGCGTAATTTATCAGGAACGTCAGATCCTGATGGAAATGACCGTAGCGGAAAACGTATTTCTGGGCGACTGGCCCAGAAAGAAAAACGGCGGCATTGACTTCAACAGGATGAATGAGAAAACGGCACAGGTGATTCAGCGGTTTGGCTTAACCGGTATAGAGCCGGATATGAAGGCCGGGGATCTGAGTATCGCCATGCAGCAGATGGTAGAGATCATGAAGGCGGTCAACCGGGACTCCCAGATTATCGCCTTTGACGAGCCGACGGCCAGCTTAAGCGACAGTGAGATTACCATTCTGTTCCGGATTATCCGGGAGCTGCAGGCAGAGGGCAAGGTGATTTTTTATGTGTCCCACAGGGCTCGGTGACTGAGGATGAGCTGATTAATCTGATGGTCGGACGTTCCCTGGGCAGTATCTTTGACGAGCTGGACAGAAACGAGACGCCGGGAGATGTGCTGCTGGAGGTAAGGCATCTGACCACGCCCCTGGTGAGCGACGTCAGCTTCCAGGTGAGAAAGGGTGAGATACTCGGCTTTGGCGGACTGGTCGGAGCAGGCAGAACGGAAACCATCCGCGCGCTGTTCGGCGTGGATCAA
>JAHZHG010000316.1 GCA_019420425.1 Clostridiales bacterium | reverse complement strand
TACGCCATCCTTCATCTTCTGAATGGATTCGTCATTAATCATATGGTGGGTGGAATCCATCAGCGGGCAGTGCAGGGAAATCAGATCGCTCTTTGCATACAGCTCATCCAGCTCCACATACTTTACAAAATCCAGAGAGGGATTCGGATAAACATCGTAGGCCAGCACTTCCATGCCAAATCCGCGGCAGATCCGCGCCATAGCCGCGCCGATTTTACCGGTTCCCACGATACCTGCGGTCTTCTGGTACAGGTTCACACCGGTCAGGCCGATCAGGCTGAAGTCGTTTTCCCTTACCTTTACGTAGCCCTTGTGGATATGGCGGTTGGCCGCCAGGGCCAGGGCCATCGCATGCTCGGCTACGGCCTCCGGAGAATATCCGGGAACGCGCATAACCTTGATTCCATATTTCTTCGCCGCATCCAGATCCACGTTATTGAATCCGGCACAGCGCATCAGCAGAAGGCCGATTCCGCCCTCATGCAGCTTAGCCAGTGTTTCTTCTCCAATATCGGAGCTTACAAATGCGCACACCGCGTCAAACCCCTTGGCCAGCGGCGCCGTCTTGGGAGCCAGGTCGGCTTTAATAAAGTCGATTTCCATACCGGGATAATTTTTGATTTCTTTTTCGAAATATTCCCGGTCATAGCTTTTCGTATCAAAAAACAGAATTTTCATCTTCTTGCTCCTCCTTTTTGTTTTTGTTCAGCACAAATATAGCATATTCTGGAAAATTTGTATACTTATAATTTTCTTCGTATTTCAAAATTAATCATAAATAATTTTCATTTTACTATTTCTTCATCTTCGGCTGGAAAACCAGGCTTCCCAGATAGGAGAAAATCAGCGCCGCGGATATTCCGACCGCACTCGCTTTAAAGCCTCCCATAAACAGGCCCAGAATCCCTTCCTGATCTACCGCCTCTTTTACGCCCTTCCACAGCGTATTCCCAAATCCCAGCAAAGGTACGCTGGCTCCCGCTCCCGCAAATTCCAGAAACGGCTCATACACGCCGACAGCGCCCAGCACTGCACCGCCGCATACGAGGATCACCATCACCCTGCCTGGAAGCAGCTTTGTTTTCTCCAGTAAAATCTGTACCAGCGCGCAGATCAGCCCGCCTACCCAGAACGCATTTATATAATCCATCCCTGTTCTCCTCTCAGCATGATTCGATCACTACCCCATGGGCAATCCCCGGAACGCTCTGCCCTTCATTGAAGCTCACCGTAGACAGCAGCGCCCCCGTGGGCCCAAACAGTATCCGTTTCCATATTCCCTTCTCCAGCTTCGGCAGAATATAAGATGCCAGCGTAGCCGCCGAGCACCCGCAGCCGCTTCCCCCGGAATGGGTATCCTGGGTCTCCCGGTCATAAATCTCTATCCCGCAGTCCATATGCTGCTTCTGGATATCAAAGCCCTTGTCCTTAAGCAGATCGATCAGAATCTTCTGCCCCACATACCCCAGATCTCCGGTGATAATCTTATCATAATCCGACGGCTGCCGGTTAAAATCCATCAGATTCTGATAAATCGTATCACAGGCCGCCGGAGCCATACACGCGCCCATATTCAGCGAATCCTTTACCCCAAAATCCACCACCTTGCCGGTAGTCATCCCGGTGATTGCCGCCTTTCCGCCCTTTCTTCCCAGCACAAATGCCCCGCTGCCCGTCACTGTCCAGGTGGCGCACAGCGGCCGCTGGTTCCCGTATTCCAGCGGAAACCGGAACTGCTTTTCCGCGCTTCCAAAATGACTGGAGGTCATGGCCAGCACATGGTCGGCATAGCCGGCGTTCACTGCCATCGCTCCCAGCGACAGTGCCTCGCCGCAGGTGGAGCAGGCCCCGTACAGCCCGAAAAGGGGGATGTTCAGATCCATCAGTCCAAAGGAGGTGGCAATCAGCTGCCCCAGCAGATCCCCGGAAAAGATGTAGCGTATCTGCCAGGGCGCAAGCCCCGCCTTTCCCAGCACAATCTGTGCCGCCTGCTTCTGCAGTGCACTCTCCGCCTTCTCCCAGCTGTCCTCGCCAAACATCGGATCGGGAGAAACCAGGTCAAACAGTTTTCCCAGCGGGCCTTCTCCTTCCTTCTGCCCTACCACCGCCGCTGCCTGAACTATATATACCCTGTGCGCAAGCTGAATGCTCTGCACGCCTTTTTGCTGGCTGATCCATTCTTCCATCCGTTTATTTCCTGCCTTTCTGTATTTCCCAGCCGGAGAAACCGGCAGGCATACCGTTTTCTCTTAGTATTCCGGATAATCCGGGAAATATTCGTTTTCCGGCCGCTCTGCGGCATATGCCGGCCAGCTGGCTGCTTCATCTATAATATTGATGAGCAATATCATAATTATCTATTTTACAAATATTTCCGCAAAATATATAATGAAAGCAAAAGGATTGATCGTGAGGGGGAATCGATATGAAAAGGAAACATCTATTCGCTCTGCTTATTGCTGCCGTGCTATTGATTGGCTGTATTCTGGCGGCCGCCGCACATAAAACAGGGGCACAGGAATATACCGTAGGCATCTGCCAGTTTACCCAGCATGAAGCTCTGGACGCTGCTGCCCGTGGCTTTAAGGCCGCGCTCACCGACAAATTCGGCGACCAGGTGGCCTTTGACGAACAGAACGCCAACGGGGATTTTTCTGCATGTACCGTCATCATCGATGAGCTGCTGTCCAAGGAAGCTGACCTGATCCTTGCAGATTCCACCAGCGCCCTGCAGCTCGCCTCAGCCGTGGATACGGACACCCCGATTCTCGGCACCGCTGTCACTGACTACGAAACGGCGCTGCAGCTGAAGGATTTTGACGGAACCGTGGGCGGGAATATTTCCGGCACCTCTGATCTTGTCCCTCCCGAACAGCAGGCCGCCATGATCCGTGAGCTGTTTCCGGATGCAGAACGTATCGGCATGCTTTACTGCTCGGCAGAGATGAATTCCCAATACCAGCTGAACACCCTGGAAACGGAGCTGACCGCAATGGGCTACTCCTGTGAGGCATACCCGTTCGTGGATTCCAGTGATATTTCCGCAGCCACGGAGTCTGCCGCCGCTGCATGCGATGTTATCTATGTCCCGACAGACAACACCGCCGCCGCAAATGCGGGAATCATTGCAAACATTTGCCTGCCGGCCAAAATACCGGTGGTTACCGGCGATGAAAATACCGGTAAGATATGCGGGGCTGCCACTCTTTCCGTCGACTACTACGCGCTGGGTTATGCCACGGGAGAAATGGCCGCTCAGATTCTTACCGGAGAAAAGGCCGTCTCGGATATGCCGATCCAGTATGCATCCGGCTTTACGAAAAAATATAATCCGGAAATCTGCACTGAACTTGGCATTACAATACCTGAAGATTATACCGAGCTGAATGCAAAATAACCAGAAGGGAAGTCCTGCTGCAGGGGACTTCCCTTCTGGTTATTCCATACAAACTTCTGTCAGGAAAGAAGCATGATATCTTCCGCACGGACAGCAATCCAGATTTCCTCTTGCGGCTGCTCGAGCCGACAGAATGCCTCCCAGATTTCCTTTGTCACCTCCATGCGGAGCCTTTCCTGATGCTGTCCGTTCTTTTCGGTGACCTTCGCTCCGTCGGGCCTCAGCATCACCACATAAGAAAAGACATCTTCTACCACACAGAGAACGTGGCAGCGGAATGCATTTTTCTGCTTCCCGGCTTCGTTGGCACGTACA
>JAHZHG010000315.1 GCA_019420425.1 Clostridiales bacterium | reverse complement strand
CTGATTCATTCCTGCGCGGGGGATGAGGAATGGCCATTGCGGGATGGAGGGACATTCACCTGCCCGGCAGGCCTGGAGACAAAAACCAGCCTGAAATGGGAGGAGCGGATTGCCGTTCGGCTGACCGCCCCAGAAACGGAGAGGAAGCGCGAAGCGCTGCTGAAGTACGAGACTGCGCTGGAGCCAAACGCCCGGGCATTTCTGCTTTCCTTTATCAAAGATGAAGAAGTATTCTGGAGGATGAGATAGCAATGGATCTGAAGAAAAAGGCAATTTATCCGGTGGAGCCGTGGAGCATCACGGAGACGGCGTTTGACCCGGCAACGAACTACCGGAACGAGACTACATTTGCCCTGTCCAATGGATATATCGGAACGAGGGGAACCTTTGAGGAAGCGTATCCCTTTGATATCGACACCGGGCTGGAAGGAAATTTTATCAATGGTTTTTATGAGAGTGAAGAGATCCGCTACGGAGAAGCAAACTTCGGATCGCCTCTGCACAGCCAGTCCATGCTGAACCTGCCGAATCTCAAGGAGACTCGGCTGATCGTGGACGGGGAAATGTTCGATCTGCGCGAGGGGACGACCAAAGAGTACCAAAGAACGCTGCAGATGAGAGACGGAATCCTGGAGAGGAGCCTGATCTGGACCTCGCCGGCAGGAAAACGGGTGAAGGTGGAGATAAAGCGCCTGGTTTCCTTTAAGTACAAAAATATCATGGCCATGGAATATACGGCGACGCCGCTGAACTTTTCCGGAACCCTGGCGTTTGTGTCGCGGCTGCAGGCGGATGTGGAAAATCATACCCGAAAGACGAATCCCATCGTGGATTACGGCCCCTTTGGCAGGAAGCTGGAGCCGGAGAAGCTATATGCCCGGGAGAACCGGATTTACTATGAGGGGACGACGCAGAACAGCCGGCTCACTGCGGCATGCGGCAGTATACACCGCCTGATGGGCCGGGAAGGCCTTGACGGATCTGTGCGGGAAGCCGGAAATAGCTGGACAAAGCTGCGGGAGGCGGGGATCAGGGCTTCTGCAGGGGAGCTGGATGCGGAAATCCGGCTGGATTTCCCGGCGCAGGAGGGCGCGGCGTACCGCCTGGAAAAGTTTATCTGTTATACCGCGGATCTGGATATGGAAAAGGAGAACCTGGAGTCATTTGTATCCACTATGCTGGAAAAGGCGGTCAAAGAGGGCTTTGACGGTCTGGCGGCTTTCCAGAAGGACTATATGCGCCGCTATTGGGATACTGCGGATGTGCGCATGGAGGGCGATGCTGCGCTGCAGCAGGGGCTGCGGTTTAATCTGTTTCATGTGATGCAGGCCGCGGGCCGGGACGGGAGGACAGGCATGGGAGCCAAAGGCCTTTCCGGCGAGGGATACGAGGGACACTATTTCTGGGATACGGAAATGTATGTAATGCCCCTTCTGATCTACACAGAGCCAGAGACAGCCAGAAGCCTGCTGGAATACCGGTATCATACCCTGGAACAGGCGCGGGCCAGGGCCAGAGTGTTGGGCCATGAAAAAGGCGCCCTTTATCCCTGGCGGACGATCAACGGAGAGGAAGCCTCCACCTATTATCCGCTGGGGACTGCCCAGTACCACATTAACGGGGATATCGCCTATGCGCTGTGTTTGTATTTACAGGTCACCGGCGACGGCGCATTTTTCCGGGAGATGGGTGCGGAGATACTCATCGAGACAGCAAGAGTATGGGCGGATGTAGGCTGCTTTGCCGAATGCAGGGGCGGAAAATACTGTATCTGCGATGTGACCGGACCGGATGAGTACAACGTGCTGGTGGACAACAATTTTTATACCAACCTGCTGGCCAGAGAGCACCTGCGGGCTGCCATTGAAGCGGTGGAATACCTGCAGAAGCAGGATGAGGCCTGTCTGGCCAGGCTGTGCAGACGTCTGGATTTTGCGGTAGAAGAGACGATTCTGTGGAAACGGATTGTGGAAAACATGTATTTCCCCTACGACGAGAAACGGCAGATTTATCCCATGGACGACGGGTTCATGATGCGAAAGCCCTGGGATGAGTCCAAAATCCCGGTGGAGAAAAGGGCGTGGCTGTACGAAAACTACCATCCGCTGTTCATTATGCGCCACCGGATGTCCAAGCAGGCGGATGCCATTTTGGGCATGTATCTTTACAGCCATCGGTTTACTCCGGAGGAGATTCGCAGAAACTACGACTTTTATCAGGAGGTAACGCTGCATCACTCCTCCCTGTCCACCTGTATTTTTGGAATTGTGGCCTGCAAAATCGGATATTATGAGGAGGCCTGCAGGTACTTTTCCCAGTCTGCCCGGATGGATCTGGACGATTACCACAACAATTTTTATGCGGGAATCCATGCGGCCAATATGGCGGGAACGTGGCAGGCAGTGGTAAACGGCTTTGCCGGACTGGAATGCTATGAGAACCGGATGCACTTCCATCCGTATCTCCCGGAGGGCTGGAAGGGCTACCGCTTTGGCCTGCGGTTCAGAGGCAGTGCGCTTTGCGTGGAAATTTCGGGCGGCACAGCCCGGTTTACCCTGAAGGAGGGCGCGGCGCCGCTCACCTTCTTTGTGGGTGAGAAGGAAATTACGATTCAGGAATGCGGAGGAGAATATGTCGAAAACCTATAAAGCGATATTTTTTGACTGGGACGGTACGGCAGTAATATCCAGAAAGGCTCCGGCAGACCGGGCGGCGGCTGCCATGAAGCCGCTGCTGGCCAGGGGGATCAAGCTGGTAATCGTCAGCGGGACGACCATAGAAAATATAGCCGGAGGGCGGCTTGAGCAGCTGTTTACCACGGACGAGCTGGCCAATCTGTATCTCGGGCTGGGCCGGGGCGCATACAATTATGCCTTTGACAAAGAAGGAAAGGCCTATGTCTTTCACGATGAAATTCCGGAAAAGCAGGTGCTTTCAGATATCCACCGGATCTGCTTCGACGTGCACCTGCAGCTGCTGGACGGTTTCGGCCTTAACACCGACATTGTGTTCAGCCGTCCCAACTACTGCAAAATCGATCTGATGGTCGATGCCCGGCGGGGCGAAAACCTGTTTATGCAGGAAAACGAGCTGGAGCAGCTAAAGGGGCTGCTGGCAGAGCATGGGATTTCCGGCGGACTCCGGGGCTTAATCGATATGGCCAGAGCAGCCGGAGAACGGTACGGCGTTACGGTAGTCCCCACCTGCGACGCAAAATATCTGGAGGTGGGGATATCCAGCAAGAGCGACAACGTAAATACCATTCTCGAAAAGCTGGCTGCTGAGTCAGGCATCCGGGCGGAGGAATGCGCATTCTGGGGCGATGAATATGTGGGAATAGAGCCGGGAATCTTCGGCAGCGACAGTTTCATGCTTACAGAAAAAACAAAATCCGGAGATTTCTACGATGTATCTGAAGTGGCCGGGGAACGCCCGGCAGGGGTACAGGTGCTGGGCGGCAGCGTGGAGCGGTTTCTGGAATTTCTGCGGGAGCAGAGAAAATAGAAATAGGAGCATGGCCGCGATAGCGGCCATTTTCCTTAGCGCAAAGTGCCCTCGCTTCGCTGGGGCAGAGGCTGCGATCCTCCCGGAGGGTTTTGTATCATAGGAAACTTCGTTCCCTATGATACAAAAAAACGTCCGGTATCAATTACCGGACGTAAAAAGCACGAGACGGGATTCGAACCCGCGACCCTCGCCTTGGCAAGGCGATAC
>JAHZHG010000314.1:340-3731 GCA_019420425.1 Clostridiales bacterium | reverse complement strand
CCGCATACCGCACAACGGTGTCTCGGCCCGTTTCCCGACGGCTGGCTGTGCCGCACTGCCTTCTTAAATTCGACCCTCCGGTGAACCTCCCTGGGCCGGTATCGCTTCATATTCCGTGTGCCGAGGAAAAAGAGCAGGAAGTTAAACAAGGAAGCAATGATGGCAACCCTGCCCGCCCAGTTTGTGTTGATAAAATCGTAAATAATAAAGATACCGTAAATCAGCCCCATCCATTTCATCTTTACGGGGATCAGGAAATACAGCATAACCTGCATGTCCGGATACATCAGGGCAAAGGCCAGGAAAATGGACAGGTTGATATAGTAGGTACTGAACATGGAGCCAAAGCCCGTTATATTTCCGCCCAGGATAACATACAGGATAAACGCGCCCACCACTGTCGAGATAATCCCGCTCAGGATGTATACATTAAACCTAAACGCTCCCCAGGTCTGCTCCAGCACCTTTCCGATGGAATAGTAAAAATACAGCATAATGATCGTAAAGATGTCCGGAGAACTGGGCGGCATCAGAATCCAGGTAACACACCGCCACACCTGTCCGTGCAGAATATAATATGGTTCCAGGGTACAGTAGGCCAGCAGCCCCGGCTGAAACAGCAGGATCAAATATCCTGCGGCATACAGCGCAATGATGATTGCCGGCAGATTATGAATCGCATATTTTCCAAATTTGCGTTCCAGCTTGTTCAGCAGCTTCATAAGCATTCCTTTCTTTTTATCAGCCGGGGCATATCCCACCCGCCCCGGCGTATCCATTCGTTTCTCACTCACTCCACTTTTCATATGGAAATCATTATAAATTCTTCCCCAGTTTTTGTCAATCAATAACCGGCGGCATACGGTTTTCGCCGGCCGCTTCTCCTTCCCTGGGCATCGGCCGCATCCTGGGAATGCAGAGCTCGTCGCCGATCTGGAGATTATATACATCCACATACGGATTGGCAAACATCAGCGCCGGCAGACGAACGCCATACATTTTGGCAATGCTGTACAGCGTATCGCCTTTTTCGATTACATGAATCATCCCGGAGCAGCAGCAAAAATTCGGAGACATCATCATCCGCTTATCTTCCATATAGCTATACCTTCTATCGTCTTTCTATTTATCATATGCTCAAGCTTGCTTTTCCGGAATCCTTTCAGTATAATAGAACAAGTGTTAATTAAACAAATGAGGAGGACTATCATGGCCGGATCAACTTTTGGCACACTCTTTCGCATAACCACCTGGGGAGAATCCCACGGAAAGGCCGTCGGCGTCACCGTGGACGGCTGCCCCGCGGGCCTTCCTTTGGATGAGTCTGATATCCAGGCCTTTCTCGACCTGCGCAGGCCCGGACAGAATGCCTATACCACCAAACGCAGCGAGGAGGACGAGGTCTCCATCCTCTCCGGTATCTTTGAGGGGAAAACCACCGGGACTCCGATTTCCATGCTGGTATTCAATAAGGATCAGCGCTCGCGGGATTACGGGGATATCGCCTCCTACTATCGCCCCGGGCACGCTGACCTCACCTTTGATCAGAAATACGGGTTCCGCGACTATCGCGGAGGCGGCCGTTCCTCGGGTCGGGAGACCATCGGCCGCGTAGCCGCCGGCGCCATCGCATCCAGGCTGCTCGGTGAGCTGGGCTTGTCCCTCTGCGCCTACACCCAGGCCATCGGGCCGGTTTCCTGTGACCCCGATCGTTTCGACGCCGGACGCATCCGTTCCAGTATACTGCGTATGCCGGATGCCGAGGCAGAAACCAAAGCTCAGCGCTATCTGGACTCCTGTATCCGCTCCCTGGATTCCTCCGGCGGACTGATTGAATGCCGGGTAACCGGAATGCTTCCCGGCCTTGGCGAACCGGTCTTTGACAAGCTGGACGCCCGCCTGGGACAGGCTCTTTTCTCCATCGGCGCCGTAAAGGGCGTGGAGATCGGCTCCGGGATGGCTGCCGCCGGGGCCCGCGGCTCGGAAAACAATGATCAGTACGGCGCAGACGGAAAAAAACTGACGAACCACGCTGGCGGTATCCTAGGCGGGATCAGCGACGGAAGCGATCTCTTTATCCGCGCAGCGGTCAAGCCCACCGCCTCCATCGCCTCTCCCCAGACTGCTCTGTTTCAGGACGGCAAATGCCGTGAGGTGGTCATCAAAGGCCGCCACGACCCGGTGATCGTGCCAAGGGCCGTCATTGTCGTAGAATCCATGGTTGCCCTGACCCTGGCTGACCTGGCCATGATCAACGCCACCGCAAGGCTGGACAATCTAAAAAAAATCTATCGTTTTTAGCAATCCGGCTAAAATAAGGGAGAGTATCCATTTCTGGTATCCTCTCCCTCTTTTCCTTTTCTCTGGTTATTCGCTGCCCAGATAATGAATCTCGGCGTTTAACAATGCATCATCCTCCTCCCCCATGGCAATCCCGGCAAATTCCTCTTCCGTTCCCTCGTAATAGACGTCTGCTAATTTTGGGCAATTCTGAAACGCGCCGTCCATGATGGTTGTCACATCCTTTGGGAGCGTAACGGAGGCCAGCTCAGTGCAGGAATAGAATGTCCCGGTATCGATCGTATCTACTCCCTCCGGCCATTCTATGCCAGTGATCGGGCTATACGTAAACGCACTGCCGATATCACTCATTTTTTCCGGCAGTCTGATTTCGGTCAGGCCTGTATTCATGAACACGCGCATCCCCAGCCGTTCCAGCGTCCCCGGCAGTTCAATGCTGGTCAGACCCCGGCAGTTCTCGAATGTGTCATCCTTCAGTTCCGTAATCCCCTCCGGAAGGATGACCGTACTGAGCTTTTGGCAGTCCATAAACCGGAAAGAGGTTATCGTAGACGGCAGGCTGACGGATTGGAGCTCGGGATATCTTTCCAAATGGGATCCGATTTTTGTCACACCCTCCTCCACCACTGCATAAAAGACCTCTTCGGCATCCGGGACCTCCTGATTGTCCAGGACATACATCTCGCCTGTTCCGGAAAGCGTTAATATGCCGTTGCTGTCCAGCGTATAGGTTCCCGAACCCCAGGCGCCGCTTTTTACCGTTTCTCCCGCTTCCGCAGGCTCTTCTGCCAAAGCATCCGCGCTCTCCGTTTTCACCGCCAAATCCGTATCTGCCGTTTTCGCCTGGCCTGCACTGTTTCCGCAGCCGGCACACAGAGCCGCCAGAAAAAGGCCTGCTGCCGAAGCTGCCATTTGCTTTCTTAGTTTCATCACCGTACGCTCCTTTTTCTTTCCTTACCCTTCGATTTTGGAGATCAGAATGCAGTTCGGCGTCTCCACCTTTACCGGCTTGCCCTTCATGATCAGCAGCTTTTTCTCGTAATCTATCGTAAAGAACCGGATCTCGTTGGATTCGTGGTTCAGCACCACC
>JAHZHG010000314.1:0-330 GCA_019420425.1 Clostridiales bacterium | reverse complement strand
GGGTCTTTTCCCCTGGGAATACATCCAGATCCTTGGGAAATTCCCCGCTGATCGGGAGGACACAGAGCCTATCCAGCATACCGGTTTCCTGGTCTATCGCATAAACGGCGGCTGTATTTTCGCCGGCCGTCGCGGCATACAGATATTTTCCGGAGGGAGCGAGCTTCATCGCCGCACACGCCCGGTATTCCTTTTTCCCGTCAGAGGACGTGGATATCTTCTGGATCAGTTCAAACTGCGGATCCTTCCCTGAGCCGTCGTAGGTATACACGCAGATCTCACTGGTCAGTTCACAGTTGACATAGGCAAAACGGCCGTCTTTGGAAAACC
>JAHZHG010000313.1 GCA_019420425.1 Clostridiales bacterium | reverse complement strand
TACACCAACGTATTTGATGTCGTTTGTAATTTCCATAGTAATTCACTCCTTTGCTGATTTTGATCGTGCCAGATTATTATATCATAAGATGGGGAGTAACGGTATTGTTTTCTCATATTTCTTTTGATTGACAATTCATTCAAGTTGAAGCATATTTATTATGGAGGAAAAAACGTATGCGGATGATTATTTCGCCGGCAAAGAAAATGAATACAGACACAGATACGCTTCCCTGTGCCGGGCTACCCCCGTTTATGGAGAAAACGGAGGAGCTATTGCGGTGGATACAGACCCTTACCTACGCGGAGGCCAAGAAGCTTTGGAGCTGCAATGATAAGCTGGCAGTGCTGAATTATGGGCGGTTTCAGGAGATGGAGCTGCGCAGGGGGCTTACTCCTGCGCTGATTTCCTATGAGGGGATCCAGTATCAGTATATGGCTCCGGCAGTTTTTTCCCGGGGAGAGTGGGCGTATGTGCAAAAGCATCTGCGGATCCTTTCCGGATTTTACGGCGTACTTCGCCCCCTGGACGGGGTGACGCCCTACCGGCTGGAGATGCAGGCCCGGGCTAAGGCGGGCGGAGCGAAGGATTTGTACACATTCTGGGGAGACCGGCTGTACCGTGAGGTGCTGGACGAGGACCGGCTTATCGTGAACCTGGCTTCCAAGGAGTATTCCCGCTGTATCGAACCGTACCTGAGGCCGGGGGACAGATTCCTGACCTGTGTGTTTGGGGAATGGAAGCAGGAAAAGGTGATACAGAAAGGAACTCAGGCCAAGATGGCCCGAGGGGAAATGGTCCGGTTCATGGCAGAGCATGAGATAAGACGGCCGGAGGAGCTGAAGGCATTTGACCGGCTGAATTACTGTTTCCGGGAGGAGCTGTCATCTGAAAACGAGTACATATTTACGAAAAAGGAGAAATGAACATGAAGGTAACGATTCGGCTGGCCAGGCCCGATGAGGCGGGCAGGCTGGCAGAGATAGAGACCGCCTGCTTCCCGCCGGCGGAGGCAGCTGCGCGGGAAGAGGTCAAAGAGAGAATGCAGGTCTTTCCGGAAAATTTTCTGGTGGCGGAGACAGACGGAAGGGTGGTTGGTTTTATCAACGGAGGAACCACAGACAAACCGTACCTTCCCGATGAATTTTACCACAATATTGGGCTGCACAGGCCGGACGGCGCGTACCAGACCGTGTTTGGGCTAAACGTGATGCCGGACTACCGCCGCAGAGGAATTGCGGAAAAGCTGGTGGACGGCTTTCTGGAGCTGGCCCGCAGACGGGGCAGGGCCGGAGTGATCCTGACCTGCAAGGAGCATATGATCCACTACTACGAGAAGCGCGGCTTTGTTAAATACGGGGTATCGGATTCTGTACATGGCGGAGCCACCTGGTACGATATGCGCTGCATCTTTAAAAAGGAGGATACTCGATGAAAAAAATAAAGTGTTTTGTCACTGCCGTACTGCTGACCGGCAGCCTGTTGACCGTGGAGGCTGCGGAGCCGAAGGAAACAGAGCAGGCAAAAGCCGCAGAGACGGCAGAGGACGCGCTGTTTGGACAATTTGAGACGACCCTGCTGGACGGGGAAGAGACGGATCAGGATATTTTTGCCCAGGCGGAGCTGACGATGGTAAATATATGGGGAACCTTCTGCGGGCCGTGTATCCGGGAAATGCCGGATCTGGGCGAGCTGGCCCAGGAGTATGCCGAGAAGGAGGTTCAGCTTGTCGGCATCATATCCGACGTGATTTCCGGAAAGGATACGGCTGATGCCGAGACGATAGTGGAGTACACCGGGGCAGATTACCCGCAGCTGCTGCTGTCAGAGGATCTGTATCTCAATTATCTGTCCCAGGTACAGGTTGTGCCTACCACCGTGTTTGTGAACCGGCAGGGGCAGCAGGTGGGGGAGGTTTATACCGGCTCCCGCTCGAAGGAGGAATGGAGTGAGATCCTCGATGAGCTGCTGGCCGAGGTGCAGGAGGAGGAAACCGAATGACCGGGCGGCAGAGAACATGGGCCTGCGGCCTTGTGCTGGCCGCAGGAATTCTGCTGCTGATTCTCGGGATTGCCCGGGGTGAGGTGGGGACGGTTTTTCTGAAAGCAACAAACATATGTCTGGAGTGTATAGGAATTGGCTGACAAACGGAGAAAGGCGAAAACAAATCTGCGCTTGTGGGTACAGGTTTTATTTACCGCATTGACAAACGGCTATGCCCTTGGATTTTTAAAAGGGAAAATCTATACCGGCCCGCTGAAAAATATCTGTGTTCCTGGCCTGAACTGCTATTCCTGCCCGGGGGCCCTGGGTTCCTGTCCCATTGGTTCTCTGCAGGCTGTGCTGGGCAGCAAAAATTACCGGGTGTCCTTTTATCTGATCGGATTTTTTATGATTGTGGGCGCGCTGCTGGGCAGATTCGTCTGCGGCTGGCTTTGCCCCTTCGGGCTGGTGCAGGACCTGCTGCACAAAATTCCCCTTCCGGGCAAACGGAAGAATCTGCCGGGGCATCGCTGGCTGGTATACGGCAAATATGTGGTGCTGGCGCTCTTTGTTTTTGTGCTGCCGCTGGCGGTCACGGATTTTCTGGGCCAGGGGAGCCCATGGTTCTGTCAGTATATCTGCCCCAGCGGGACGCTGCTGGCGGGGATACCGTTGGTTTTGAGCAATGAATCCCTACGGTCTGCGGCAGGGCTTTTGTATGAATGGAAACTGCTTCTTCTGGCAGTGTTCTTGCTGGGGTCTGTGGCAGTTTACCGGCCGTTCTGCAAATACGTCTGCCCTCTGGGGGCCGTATACAGCGTGTTTAATCCCATCGCCTAGAAATGCACCGGCTACGGAAAATGCCGGAGAGCCTGCAGGATGGACATCCAGGTGTGGAAGGACCCAAACAGTCGGGAGTGCATCCGATGCGGGGAATGCCTGCGCGCATGTCCCGAAGGGGCGCTGCGAAAAAGCTGCGCAGCCAGGCAGAAAAAAGGACAAATAATAGAAGAGGGACCAGAACATGATAGGAATAGGAACACTGATTAACACGGCGGCTGTCGTGGCGGGCAGCGGACTTGGCCTGTGCCTGAACCGGGGCCTGAAAAAGGAGCTGCAGGGCGCCCTGATGACCGGCTGCGGCGTAGCTACGATTTTTATCGGAGCGGCAGGCACTCTGCAGGGAATGCTCAGCATAGAAAACGGAGTGGTGGAAACCAAGGGGAGCATGCTGCTGATCTTTTCTCTGGTGCTGGGAACGCTGCTGGGGGAATTTATCGATATTGAAAAACGGATGGAGACGCTGGGGGAAAAGCTAAAGGAGCTGTTCCGGGCGAAAAATGACACCCGCTTTGTGGATGGATTTGTGAATACCTCGCTGATTATCTGCGTGGGGGCGATGGCGATTGTCGGTTCAATCCATGACGGTCTGAACGGGGATGCCACTATGCTGACGGCAAAATCTGTCCTGGACTTTGCAATTGTGATAGTGCTGGCCTCCACCTACGGCGTGGGCGTGATGTGCTCGGCTCTGGCCATACTGGTCTATGAAGGGTGCATTACGCTGCTGGCCTATTTTGCGGGGAACTTTATCCATGAGGCGCTGATTGCAGATTTGTCTTATGTCGGCTCGGCACTGATCTTCTGCGTGGGGGTAAACATTGCGTTTGGAAAGAAATTCCGTGTGGGGAATATGCTGCCGGCGCTGCTGGTACCTATTGTATATGAATTGATTTGGTAGGGAGAAA
>JAHZHG010000312.1 GCA_019420425.1 Clostridiales bacterium | reverse complement strand
CGTTTTGTGATAATTGAAAAATAGAAAATATATATCTATTCTATATCAGACCCGGTGGAAAAAGCAATGGAAAATGTAAGCTTTTACACAGCTTTGTCAGATTCTCCAAGGAGTATCGGGATTGCGGAGAGGATTTTTGTAGGTTTTTATGCAGACAGGGTCTATTGCGACGCAATTTTTTTTATGATATAATAAATCGATTAAGCACTAGAGAAACACACTGGAAATACAAACGTCGCAAAAAGCGGCAGAATGTGAGGAAAGAATGAAGGCATTTTTGATTTTGGAAGATGGAACGGTGTTCGAAGGAACGCACATCGGTGCAGACAAAGAGATCATCAGTGAAATCGTATTTAACACATCCATGGCCGGATATCTGGAGGTCCTGACGGATCCGTCCTATGCAGGACAGGCTGTATGCATGACTTACCCCCTGATCGGTAACTATGGCATATGCAGGGATGACTGCGAGTCGGAGAGACCCTGGCCGGATGGATTCATCGTCAGAGAGCTTTCACGTATTCCCAGCAACTTCCGCTGTGACTGCACAATACAGGAATACTTAGAGGAGAACGGTGTGCCCGGTATCGCCGGAATCGATACCCGTGCGCTGACCAAGATCCTGCGTGAGAAGGGTACCATGAACGGTATGATCACCACCAACGAAGCCTATGACCTGAACGAAGTGCTTCCGAAGCTGAAAGCATATACCACAGGCAAGGTCGTGGAAAAGGTGACCTGCAAGGAGAAGTATGTAGTGAATCCCACCACGGATCTGGCACAGAACGGCCCTCTGTCCGGTGCAGCGCGTTTTGATAAAGAAGCTTATGAAAAGGGTGTCAGAGAGCCCAAGCCAGCACTGGTAACGGAGCTGTCCGGACAGGGACTAAAGGTAGCTCTGTTAGACCTGGGAGCCAAGAGAAATATCGCCAGATCCCTGGCAGAGAGAGGCTGTGAGGTGACCGTATACCCCGCTGGAACTCCCGCACAGGAGATCATTGATGATAATCCCGACGGTATCATGTTAAGTAACGGACCGGGAGACCCCAAGGAGTGTACCGGTGTGATCGCCGAGATCAAAAAGTTATACGATACCGAGATTCCTATTTTCGCAATCTGTCTGGGACATCAGCTGATGGCTCTGGCTACCGGCGCAGATACCCACAAAATGAAATACGGCCACAGAGGCGGCAACCATCCGGTAAAGGATCTGGTGACCGGCAGGGTATATATTTCCTCCCAGAATCACGGCTATGTGGTGGATACGGAGCATTTGGATCCCAAGATTGCCGTGCCTGCCTTTGTAAACGTCAATGACGGGACAAATGAGGGCCTGTCCTATACCGGAAAAAATATTTTCACCGTGCAGTTTCACCCCGAGGCCTGCCCGGGTCCCCAGGACTCCGGCTACCTGTTTGACCGGTTTATGAAGATGATGGAGGTGTCCAGATAATGCCAAAGAATCCGGATATTAAAAAGGTACTTGTGATTGGCTCCGGCCCGATTGTCATCGGGCAGGCGGCGGAGTTTGACTACGCGGGCACCCAGGCCTGCCGTTCGCTGAAGGAGGAGGGCATCGAGGTTGTCCTGCTCAACTCCAACCCGGCGACGATCATGACGGACAAGGACATTGCCGATCACGTATATATCGAACCGCTTACCGTGGAGGTGGTGGAGCAGCTGATTCTGAAGGAAAAGCCGGACAGCGTTCTGCCCACCCTGGGCGGCCAGGCGGGACTGAATCTGGCCATGGAGCTGGAGGAGAGGGGCTTTTTAACGGAAAACAACGTGCGCCTGATCGGAACCACGGCCATGACCATCAAAAAGGCGGAGGACCGTCTGGAGTTCAAGAGCACGATGGAGAAGATCGGCGAGCCGGTAGCTCCTTCCCTGGTGGTAGAAAACGTGGAGGACGGTATCGCCTTTACCAATACCATCGGCTATCCGGTGGTGCTGCGTCCGGCCTACACCCTGGGCGGCAGCGGCGGCGGAATCGCCAATAACGAGGCAGAGCTGATTGAGATTCTGGAGAACGGCCTGCGCCTGAGCCGCGTGGGCCAGGTGCTGGTGGAACGGTGCATTGCCGGCTGGAAGGAAATCGAGTACGAGGTAATGCGGGACAGCACCGGCAACGTAATTACGGTCTGCAACATGGAAAACATTGACCCGGTGGGCGTGCATACGGGAGACAGTATTGTCGTAGCCCCCTCCCAGACGCTGGGAGATAAGGAGTACCAGATGCTGCGTACCTCCGCGCTGAATATCATCAGCGAGCTTGAGATCACCGGCGGCTGCAACGTGCAGTTTGCCCTCCATCCCACCAGCTTTGAATACTGCGTTATCGAGGTAAATCCCCGTGTATCCCGTTCCTCCGCCCTGGCCTCCAAGGCGACCGGATACCCGATTGCCAAGGTGGCGGCAAAGATCGCCTTGGGCTATACCCTGGATGAGATCAAAAACGCGATCACCGGCAAGACCTACGCCAGCTTCGAGCCGATGCTGGACTACTGCGTGGTAAAAATGCCAAGGCTTCCCTTTGACAAGTTTATCAGCGCCAAGCGTGACCTGACCACACAGATGAAGGCGACCGGAGAGGTTATGAGTATCTGTGATAACTTCGAGGGCGCGCTGATGAAGGCGATCCGCTCTTTGGAGCAGCATGTGGACAGCCTGATGTCCTACGACTTTTCCGCATTGGATCGGGACGGCCTGCTGCGCCAGCTGAAAAAGGTGGACGACCGCCGAATCTGGGTAATCGCTGAGGCGATCCGCAAAGGCATTTCTTACGAGGAAATCCATGAGATTACCAAGATCGATATCTGGTTTATTGATAAAATTGCCATCCTGGTAGAGATGGAAGAGCGGCTGAAAAAGGAACCGCTGACCGAAGCACTGCTGCGAGAGGCAAAACGGATTGAGTTCCCGGACAATGTGATCGGCCGCCTGACCGGAAAAGGTGAGGAACAGATCCGGGATATGCGGTACAGCCTGGGCATCACCGCGGCATACAAGATGGTTGATACCTGTGCAGCCGAATTTGCCGCAGCCACTCCGTATTATTATTCCGTGTTCGACGGGGAAAATGAAGCGGAGACAAACGAGGGACGCAAAAAGGTGCTGGTGCTCGGCTCCGGCCCGATCCGTATCGGCCAGGGCATAGAGTTTGACTTCTGCTCCGTGCACGCCACCTGGGCCTTTGCCAAAGAGGGCTTTGAGACAATTATCATCAACAACAACCCGGAGACGGTGAGTACGGATTTTGACATTGCCGACAAGCTGTACTTTGAGCCGCTGACCCCGGAGGATGTGGAGAACGTGGTCCGTCTGGAGAAGCCGGACGGCGCTGTGGTGCAGTTCGGCGGCCAGACGGCGATCAAGCTGACTGAGGCGCTCATGAAGATGGGCGTAAAGATCCTGGGGACCTCTGCAGAAAACGTGGATGCCGCAGAGGACAGAGAGCTGTTCGATGAGATTCTGGAGCAGTGCAGCATTCCCCGGCCTGCGGGGCACACCGTATTTACTGCAGAGGAGGCCAAGAAGGCGGCAAACGAGCTGGGCTACCCCGTGCTGGTTCGTCCCTCCTATGTGCTGGGCGGACAGGGAATGCAGATTGCGATCAACGACGAGGATGTGGATGAGTTTATCGGCATCATCAACCGGATTGCCCAGGAGCATCCGATCCTGGTGGATAAATATCTGGTGGGCAAGGAGATCGAGGTGGATGCGGTCTGCGACGGCGAG
>JAHZHG010000311.1 GCA_019420425.1 Clostridiales bacterium | reverse complement strand
TATATTATGGCGAAGAACATGGGGCATGAGGGGACGCTGACCTCCAGCACGGTAATGCTGACCACGCTGTTCAGCGCGTTTACGCTGACCGGCTGGCTTTATCTGCTGAAAACACTGGCACTGATTTAACGAAAGGCCCGGATGCAGGAGGAATCGATGGATCGAAAAAGATGGAAAAAATCGTTCATGCAGGCAGTAAAAATCGCGGTTGGCAGCAGTGCGGCCATTTATCTGGCGGAGCTGTTTCAGCTGCAGTTTGCGGCGTCCGCCGGCAGTATTGCCCTGCTGACCATTGTGACGACAAAGTGGGAAACAGTGAAGCTCTCTCTGTTCCGGCTGCTGACCTTTGGCATTACGGTGGTACTGGCCTGGCTTACGATTTCCCGATTCAGCAGTGAGTGGATCGCTTACGGCCTGTTTATTCTGATTTTAATTTTGCTCTGCGAGTTTATGAACTGGAAAACGACGGTTTCGGTAAACGCGGTCATCGGCACACATTTTCTGACTACCAGGGATTTCAGCCGGGAATTTGTCCTGAATGAGCTTTGGCTGGTCCTGCTTGGGATTTCCATTGCCATTGTGCTGAACCAGTTCCATCACAATTCCAGTCAGAAAAAGGAAATTATCCGGAGTATGCGGTATACGGAGGGCAGCCTTCAGATGATACTGGGAGAGACGGCGGCCTATCTGTCCAACAAGGACATGCAGCGGAACGTATGGGAGGACATCAAGTCCCTGGAGCAGAAGCTGCAGCGGTTTATCACCGATGCGGTGGAGTACCAGGGAAATACGTTTCAGTCCCATCCGGGATATTATATTGACTACTTTGAAATGCGCCTGCGTCAATGCGGTGTGCTTTACAACCTCCATGAGGAAATGAAAAAGATCCGACAACTTCCCAGACAGGCTATGGTGATTGCCGAATATGTGCTGTATCTGGCTGATTTAGTGGTGGAGCATAATGCGCCAGACGAGCAGCTGGAAAAGCTGGAGGGGATTTTTGCGGTGATGAAAACCGAGCCGCTGCCCGCAACCCGGGAGGAATTTGAAAACCGGGCAATTCTGTATCATATTCTGATGGATCTGGAAGAGTTCCTGAATTATAAAAAAAGCTTTGTAGAGGGGCTGGATGAGGAGCAGCTGAGGCGGTACTGGCAGGTATAGGATAGTTTGGAAAAACGCTGTACAATAGAGTATGGCGTTTTTTTATGCCAGAGGTAACCTGAGTACAAAGGAGGAGAGGAGCATGAACACGTATGGGTATATACGCATATCGTCGAAAACCCAAAATGAAGAGAGGCAGGTGGTGGCGCTGCTGGAATTTGGCGTGGAGAGAAAGCATTTATTTGTGGATGTACAGAGCGGAAAGGACTTTGAACGGCCGCAGTACCGGAGATTAATGCGCAGGCTGAAGGAAGGGGATGTGATGGTGCTGAAAAGCATTGACCGCCTTGGACGAAATTACGATGAGATTCAGGAACAATGGAAGGTGATTACAAAGAAAATAAAGGCTCAGATCGTGATTTTGGATATGCCCCTGTGTGCGACACGTTCCTGACGGAAAAGGCCAGGCGCCGGGGAAGGAAAATCCCACGGCAGAACTGATGCCCCAATGGACAGAATGAAGGAGTAACGTCCGGAAATGTCCACGCTGAGTCTTCGGTTGGCAGTTGCGGAGCGGTGCCAAAACGGTCAAAAGCCCGATAAAGTCGGCAGAAGGCCGCCGTATGCCGTGCAGGATATGAAACCCATCGGACAGATGGCGCGGCTGATATGCCGGGCGTCGTATACCTATGGTGAGAATACGAGGACGAACTTTCGAGAATACAGATCTATAGCATAGCCGGGCAGAAATGCCCGGTCTGCGGCCGGATCCCGGCCCAGGCGCCCATGGAGGAGTAAAAAGACAGGGTATGAAAGTCCATTTGCCGTTGCAGGCGGCAGGGGGAACCGGGCGCAGGTCTAAAGAAAGCACCTAAGGGTATAACAAGGATAGGGACATCGGAACGTGGAAAGCGGCGGACAGGGAGACCACCGCAGTCGTGGAGCTGGTGGCGGCGAAGAAGATAAGCGCCTTTACCGTCCGTGAGAGCAGTGGCACAGTACCGGTGAAACAGGGATAATAACCTGCGGAGGGATAGCCACAAGTCAGGGGCTGACTCCCTGAGGGAGCGCCGGATGAAGGGAAACCTTCACGTCCGGTGCGGAGCGGGGGAAAGAGCGGAGCGAAAAGCAAGGCTTTACCTATCGCTATTGGATACGAGAGAGCGGGAAGAACAGGGCCTGACCGGAAAGTTTGTCGCAGACCTGGTTTTGCAGATCATGAGCTATGTGGCACAGACCGAGCGGGAAAACATCCGGCAGCGGCAGAAAGAAGGAATCGCAGTGGCAAAGGCCCGCGGCACCAGGTTCGGCCGCCCGGAGAAAGATTTGCCCGAGACGTTTGAACGGCTGGCCATGCAGTGGCAAAAGGGAGAGATTTCCGGAAGAGGCGCGGCTGAACAAATAGGAGTATCAACGAAAACATTTATAAAATACGCGAGAAGGAGGAAAAGTGAGGAAGAAAAGCAGATCGGATAAAAAAAGCTAAAGAAATGTAGAAAATAGTAGAGCTTTTTCCACGCAGGTAATTCGGGACGGAGATCAGAGAAACGCTATTTGTAGGCACTTATTTATATCACTAAAAATAAGTATCGTTTCCTGATTTACGTCTTTTTTATTATATTGCAAGTGTGGAAAAAAGTCTACTTTTTTCCACACCTGTAGAATGCATGGATAAAGGGAATGAATAAACAGGAGTGAGGCCATATGAATCAGGGGTTCTATGATATGCACTGCCACATCCTTCCCGGAGTGGACGACGGTGCAAAAGATATGGAAACTGCTTTGCGTATGCTCGAAATGGAACGAAATGAGGGGATACGGCAAGTGATGCTTACTCCTCATTTTCATGTTGGACATTACGAACACACGGCAGAGTTCTTTCGCGAACGCTTTTCCGAGTTTACTGCCCGTGCAGCGGTTCGCTTTCCGGACATGGAGCTGCATCTGGGCTGTGAAATCTGTTATCACTACGAGGCGGCGGAGCGGTTGGAAGAAGGTAAGCTGCTTACCCTGGCGGATACCGATTATGTCCTTCTGGAGTTCTTTCCCCGCTCTGAGCTGCGGATGATCCGTCAGGGCGTCCGGGAAATCCAAATGGCCGGAAAACTGCCCGTGATTGCCCATGCGGAGCGGTATCAGGCGTTGAACAGCGATTTCCACGCAGTGGAGGCGCTGGTGGATGCAGGAAGCTATATTCAGGTAAACACCGGATCGCTTATGGGAAAAGAGGGGATAAGGATCCGGCAGTTCGTAAAAAAACTGCTGAAGTACGAACTGGTGCATTTCTTTGGGACAGACGCCCATGGCGTAGAACGGCGCAGACCACAGATGCGGGAGTGCACGGAGTATATTGCGAGAAAGTGGGGGCGGGATTACGTGGAGGAGCTGTTTATCACGAATCCGCAGAAATTGGTTTGGGGCGTACGTGTGTAATAGCAGCAAAGAGAAAAATTGAGGTGAAAAAATGGAACAGGAAAAGCTAAACATGATGCAGAACCAGCAGGACGACGAGATAGAGATTAATGTAGGGGAACTGCTAGGGATGATCTGGCATAATCTTTTACAGATTATTGAAGTCGGGTTATGTGTAGGGGCGGTGGTATTCATCGTCTGCACCCTGCTGCTCCCCAAGCAATATGATTC
>JAHZHG010000310.1 GCA_019420425.1 Clostridiales bacterium | reverse complement strand
GTCTGCGGGGCATAGTGGGCCTGCCGGGGCGTCCGTGAATCCAATGTGTGTAAAATACTATAAATTAAGGAGATTCTATTTCATGATAATCAAGCAAGCATCCCTGGAAACTGTCTGTGGCGTTACCAGTGTCCTTCCGAAAAATGACAAGCCGGAAGTAGCCTTTGCCGGAAAGTCCAACGTAGGGAAATCTTCGATGATTAATGCTCTGCTAAACCGTAAGGCTTTAGCACGCACGAGCGCTCAGCCGGGGAAAACGCAGACGATTAACTTTTATCAGGTGAACGATGCGGTTTATCTGGTGGATCTGCCCGGGTACGGCTATGCTAAGGTTTCCCAGCAGGAAAAGGAGCGCTGGGGCCAGCTGATTGAGCGCTATCTGCACGGCTCTAAGCAGCTGAAGGCTGTTTTTCTCCTGGTGGATATTCGTCATGAGCCGGGGGCAAACGATAAGATAATGTATGAATGGGTGACAGCCAGCGGCTTTGATCCGATCATTATTGCGACAAAGCTGGATAAGATTAAACGCAGCCAGGTGGCTAAGCAGCTGAAGCTGATCCGCGAGGGCCTGGAGGTGAAGCCGGGCACGAGGATTATCCCGTTTTCCGCAGAGACGAAGCAGGGGCGGGACGAGCTGTGGGAGGTTATTGAAGAAATTACCGGGATCGGAGAAAACAGCTGAATTCCCGGGGATTGATGAAGAAAAATGCAGTCACGCGAAAATCCCTTGACAAACAGCAGATTTTTCATTATCATACAAACATGATGAAAAAGGTAGTGAGAAAGAGGAGTACGCACTCTGCCCCACAGAGAGGACGGTTCACCGGCTGAAAGGCTGTCCGGATCAGCAGTATGCGGAAGGTAGCTTTTGAACTGAGCGGCTGAACCCAATCGTAGGCGGCTACGGCTCATTCCCGTTATCGGATGGAGAGATTCCCGGAACTGTATCTGAGGAAAGAAAAGGTGGTACCGCGAGACATTCGCCCTTTATGGCTTTTGCCATAAGGGGCGTTTTTTGGTAGTGCGGGATTCGGAGTGACAAGGAGGAGAAAATGAGCAGAGAACTTGCAAAGACGTACGATCCCAAGGGAATGGAGGATCGGATTTATCAGAAATGGCTGGATAAAAAATATTTCCACGCTGAGGTAGACCGCAGCAAAAAGCCGTTTACCATCGTAATGCCGCCGCCCAACATTACCGGGCAGCTGCACATGGGCCATGCCCTGGACAACACCATGCAGGACATCCTGATCCGCTACAAACGGATGCAGGGCTACAATGCCCTGTGGCAGCCGGGCACAGACCACGCGGCTATTGCGACAGAAGTCAGGGTAATCGAGAAGCTGAGAAGCGAGGGCATTGACAAGGACGAAATCGGGCGCGAGGCTTTCCTGGAGCACGCCTGGGCCTGGAAAAAGGAGTACGGCGGAAGGATCATCAATCAGCTGAAAAAGCTGGGATCCTCCGCAGACTGGGACAGAGAGCGGTTCACTATGGATGAGGGCTGCTCCAAGGCCGTAGAAGAGGTATTTATCAAGCTGCATAAAAAGGGCTTTATTTACAAGGGCTCCCGGATCATCAACTGGTGCCCGGTATGCCAGACCTCCATTTCCGATGCCGAGGTAGAGCATGAGGATCAGGACGGATTTTTCTGGCATATCAATTATCCCATTGTGGGTGAAGAGGGCAGGTTCGTGGAGATCGCTACCACCAGACCGGAAACCCTGCTTGGCGATACCGCAGTGGCGGTAAATCCGGACGACGACCGGTACAAGGACCTGGTGGGCAAGATGCTAAAGCTCCCGCTGACTGACCGGGAGATTCCGGTAATCGCGGATGCCTATGTGGACAAGGAATTTGGAACCGGCTGCGTAAAGATTACCCCGGCCCACGACCCCAACGACTTTGAGGTGGGCAAGCGGCACAACCTGCCGGAGATCAATATCATGAACGACGATGCCACGATCAATTCCCTGGGCGGAAAGTATGCGGGAATGGAGCGGTATGCCGCCAGAAAAGCCATGGTAAAGGATCTGGAGGAGCTTGGCCTTTTGGTTAAGGTGGTTCCCCATACCCACAGCGTAGGCACCCATGACCGCTGCCACACCACGGTTGAGCCGATGATCAAGCAGCAGTGGTTCGTAAAAATGGAAGAGATGGCCAAGCCGGCAATCGAGGCCCTGAAGAATCATACGCTGAATTTTGTCCCGGAGCGTTTTGACAAGACTTACCTGCACTGGCTGGAAAATATCCGCGACTGGTGTATTTCCCGGCAGCTCTGGTGGGGACACCGGATTCCGGCATACTACTGCGATGCGTGCGGTGAGATTGTGGTAGACCGCCAGATGCCGTCCGTATGCCCGAAGTGCGGCTGCACCCACTTTACTCAGGATGAGGACACCCTGGATACCTGGTTCTCCTCCGCCCTCTGGCCCTTCTCCACGCTGGGCTGGCCGGAGAAAACCGAGGATCTGGAGTATTTCTATCCCACGGATGTGCTG
This sequence comes from Clostridiales bacterium, assembly GCA_019420425.1. Taxonomy (GTDB): domain Bacteria; phylum Bacillota; class Clostridia; order Lachnospirales; family Lachnospiraceae; genus JAHZHG01. The sequence goes on along the minus strand of JAHZHG010000310.1, from coordinate 1,263 downwards.
GTAACGGGATACGACATCATTTTCTTCTGGGTAATCCGTATGGTGTTCTCCGCGCTGGAGCAGACCGGAGAGGTACCCTTCCATCACGTACTCATCCACGGCCTGGTGAGGGATTCCCAGGGACGGAAGATGAGTAAGTCTCTGGGGAACGGCATTGACCCGCTGGAGGTAATCGACAAATACGGCGCCGACGCCCTGCGCCTGACGCTGATGACCGGAAACGCGCCGGGAAATGATATGCGTTTCTACTGGGAAAAGGTAGAGGCCTCCCGTAACTTTGCCAACAAGGTATGGAATGCTTCCCGCTTCATCCTGATGAATATGGAGGGCAAGACCATCACGGAGCCAAAGGCAGAGGAGCTTGCCCCGGCTGACCGCTGGATTCTCTCCCTGGTAAACCGTCTGGCCAGGGATGTAACCGAAAACATGGACAAGTACGAGCTGGGCATTGCCGCACAGAAGGTTTACGATTTTATCTGGGATGAGTTCTGTGACTGGTATATCGAGATGGCCAAGGTACCGATGCGTAACGCCGAAAACGATCCCCAGGCAGCGAACGCCGCCCTGTGGACGCTGCGCACCGTGCTTTCCCAGGCGTTGAAGCTGCTGCATCCGTTTATGCCGTTTATCACTGAGGAAATCTACTGTACCCCGTGCCCGGAGGACGAATCCATCATGATTTCCGACTGGCCGGTATTCAACGGACAGTGGGATGACGCCGCCATGGAAGCAAAGATGGCCATGATTAAGGATGCGGTAAAGGGTGTGCGTAATGTACGCGCCCAGATGAACGTTCCGCCCAGCAAGAAGGTTCACATGACCGTGGTTTCCGAAAACGAAGCTACCCGGTCTACCTTCGCCGATTTAAAGAGCGCTTACGGCGTACTGCTGGGGGCCAGCGATATTCAGATCCAGGGAGACAAGGCCGGAATATCCGACGATGCGGTATCCGTAGTGGCCCATGACGCCACGCTGTATCTGCCGCTGGAGGAGCTGGTTGATCTGGAAAAAGAAATCGCCCGCCTTAAAAAAGAAGAAGAAAAGCTGGAAAAAGAGCTGGCCAGATCAGAAAACATGCTGAAAAACGAAAAGTTCCTGAGCAAAGCGCCTGCCGCCAAGATCGAAGAAGAAAAGGCAAAGCAGGAGAAATACCGCCAGATGATGGCACAGGTAAAGGAACGGCTGGGACAGCTGGAGAAATAAGAAAAGATACAGATTCCCCGAAAACTCTTTCGTGGAATCTGCTGGTTTTATCCTGGCAGG
>JAHZHG010000031.1:341-14339 GCA_019420425.1 Clostridiales bacterium | reverse complement strand
ATGACGCTCTGGAAAACATCAGTATCCTTCTGTCCGGTTCCAGCTCTTCAAATGCCTCGGCTGCGGATCTTGTCATATAATATCCAAACAGGTTGTGTACCCGGTCATGGCGGATGCGCTGTCCTCTGTAGCTGTGATAAAAGCTCCGGTAATCCTCCGGGTTTTTGGAAATCGTCGTAACCAGATCCTGAAATGCAAAAAAGGTATTTACATCCAGGTTCATATTCCTGTATTCTTCGATTTTCTGAAACACCTTTTTCAGCCGCTTCTCTGAGTAAAAAATAGCCGGCTCGTTCATGTCGTTCCAGAAGCCTTCTATTCCCTTATCCAGCAGAACCTTATATTTTCTGCCGAACCAGCTGCGGGCGCCGTCATTCAGCATGTCCGGGAAATGGCATTTGCCCGGCCATACGCCGACGACAAAATCCTCTCCCTCCCTGTCCTGGCAGAAATACCGGTTTTTCACGCCCTCCTCATAGACGTCATACCCCTCCTCTATCCGCACTCCGCCGTCGATGATCGGCACCAGACGGATACCCCGGGCTTTCATTTCCTCCACCAGCTCCTCGAAATCCGGAAAGTTCTCCCGGTCTATGGTAAAGTCCTTGTACCGCTCCATGTAGTCAATATCCAGATAGATGGCATCCAGGGGGATATGGTTTTCCCGGTACTTTTCCGCCACCTCCCGCACCTCGTCGGAGGTGCGGTAGCTCCAGCGGCTCTGCCCAAAGCCAAAGGCCCACTTCGGCGGCAGATAGCTTCTGCCGATTATACTTCTGAACTCCCGTACAATCTCATCCGGCGAGTCTCCTTCAATCACGTAAAGCTCGTAATCTCCGTTTTCGGGGAGGATGGCCAGCTGATCGTAATGGGAATAGCCGATGTCAAAGACGACCTTTCCCGGCGTGTCCACAAAAAGCCCGAATTTCTCTCTGCCCGCAATCATCAGGAAATTGTGGGCGCCATACAGGGATTTTGTCTCTTCCAGATGATTGGGGTCGTCTGTACAGTTGCTCTCGTAAATCCAGCCCCGCTTGTTTATGCCCCGGACGTTTTCGCCCAGGCCATATACGATATCCGTATCATCCAGTCCGTACATCAGACGGTTTCCATCCTGCTTCAGTCGGGCCAGTACGCCGGCTTCTGCACCAGGCTTGTTTAATACCGCCTCTGTCTCCAGCGGTGTGCCAAATACATATCGTTTTATCATCGTTATCCTTTTATTCCTCCGTCCATTACGCCGTTTTTGAAGTTTTTCTGCGCGCAGATATATACCAGAATAATGGGAATCATGGAAATCAGACTGCCCGCCATCAGCACATTATACTCTGTCCCATACTGTCCGTTCAGGTTGTTCAGCGCCAGGGTTAAGGTCATTTTGTTTTTGTCCGTCAGCATCAGCAGGGGCCAGAGGTAGTCGTTCCAGCTTTCCATAAAGGTGGTTATGGTCAGGGTGGCGATCGACGAGCCGCACAAGGGCAGAATAACCCTTCGGTAGATATGGAACATCCCGGCGCCGTCGATACGGGCCGCCTCCATAAAATCATTGGGGATGGAACGCATCTGCTGTACCAGCATAAAGATGCCGAATACCCGGAACAGGGAGGGCAGGATTACGCTGGGGTAGGTATTGATCAGATTCAGCCGGTTCATAATCACAAACAGAGGGATCAGCGTCACCTGGTTAGGGATCATCATCGAGGCCAGATACAGCTTCAGCAGTCCGTCTGCACCGGGGAAACGGATCTTCGTGAAAGCAAAGGCTGCCATGGAGGCAGAGATAATGGTGACTGCCGTGTAGCATACAGTGATAAACAGGCTGTTGAAGATTGCCTTTAAAAACGGAAATTTGGAAAATACCTTTTTGTATGCGTCCAACGTAGGATTTTCCGGAATCCACTGAATGGGGATTTCCATTAACGCCCCTTTGCTTTTCAGGGAGGTGGATACCATCCAGAAAAAGGGGATCATGACGATCACGGCAATGAGGCAGGACACCAGGTAGAACCGGAAGGACTGCCAGAATTTACGATTCATAATGTACCCATCCTTTCTGCAGCTTCATCTGAACCAGGGTCAGGCCAAAAATAACAACGAATAACAGCCAGGAATATGACGCGGCGTAGCCCATGCGGAAATATTTGAAGCCATAGGTATAGATCCGCTCCACCATAACCTGCGTGGCTCCGTTAGGGCCTCCTTCGGTCATGATCATTACCTGCGGGAACAGCTGAAAGGCATTGATCAGCGACATGATCAGACAAAAGAAAATGGATGGCGTCAGCAGGGGGATGGTAATGGTAAAAAACTGACGGCATTTACCGGCGCCGTCTACGCGGGCTGCCTCATAGTAGCCTGCGTCGATGGCTTTCAGTCCGGAGAGCAGAAAGAGGCCGAAAAAGCCCATATCCTTCCAGACGGAGGCCAGGACAATGGCGGGCATTGCCCAGATTTCACTGGTCAGCCAGCTGGGGCCTTTGATGTGGATGAGGGCAAGCAGCTGATTGAAAATGCCGTACTGCGGGCTGAGTACCCACTTCCAGATCAGGCTGGCGGCTACCCAGGAGGTCAAAACGGGAATATAGTACATTACCCGAAAGGCCGTAATGCCTTTCCTGTTTTTATTTAATATTACGGCAATGCCCAGGGAAGCGACAAACACCAGAGGGATATACAGGATAATATAATATACCGTGTGGCCGAGAACCTTCCAAAATTCCGCAGTCCCCAGAATCGTAACATAATTGCCCATGCCTACAAAATGTTCCCGCAGCGTGTCCCAGGTCAGCGCATCCAGACCATTCCAGTCCGTCAGACTGATGATGATCGAAATCAGGATGGGAAGGAGGCTGAATACGATCATGCCGGCAAAACTGGGAAGGATAAAGGGCAGGGCCTGAATTAAAGATTTTTTTCGGGATTTCATGGTTTATTTTCTCCTTTAGGATGTCCGGGCAGCGGCTGCCGTAACGCCCTGCGCCGCGCAGCCCGGACAAAGGCCAGATTACCCGGGCAGATTTCCGCTGGAATCTGCCTCTGTCCGGGTATCCTCCAATTTGCCGGCCTTACTCTGCTAATTCAGCGCAATCTGCTCCTCACACTCACTCTGTGCCTGATCCAGCGCCTCTTCCACACTGATCTTTCCCGATGCCGCCAGAGTCAGCTTATCGGTAATAATATCTGACATCAGTGCATAATCCTCAATAATCGGCGCTACTACCAGATAATCCAGGGAATCGAACACAGCCTGTCTGTTCTCAGGCGGCGTTATCTCCAGATACCCGGAAAGCACTTCCTGATTATTGATCGCCGGCAGATCCCATCCGGCGTCTATTCTCATCTGTGCCGCCGTATCGCTGGAAGCCAGCCAGTTTATCCAGCATTCCGCCGCTTCCTTATGCTCGCTCTTCTCATTGATTACCAGTGCGTTGCTGAAGAAATGCGTGGCTTTCTGCACCTCTCCAGGCTCTACGCAGATATCCCAATTGAAATCACATCCCTCCGTAAAGGTGGCAAATGCCCAGATACCTGTGGGAATCATCCCCAGTCTGCCGCTCTGGAACCAGTCCCAGTCACCCATGCCGCCCATCTGCTCGTCATTGGGCTGCACGTTGCTGTCAGTAACCTTGTCAATCATCATCCTGGCTGCTTCCAGATTCTCTGCCGAGTTGATCGTAAACGCCGTTTTGTCCTCATTCAGGATGCTTCCGCCATACTGCTTGGCCACCTTAAAGAACTCATTAAAGGTAATCGGCTGATAGATACCAAAGGTATTTTCGTCCAGCGCCCGGATAGCCTCCGCAGCCTTCAGCGCGTCATCCCAGGTCCAGTCGCCGGTGGGATAATCCACTCCTGCCTGATCGAACAGATCTTTATTGTAGATCAGCACTACGTTCGAAAAATTCCCCGGCACGCCATACTGCTTTCCGTCTACGCAAAATGCCTGCAGGGCAGTTTCATTATAGCCTGACGTATCGATATCTGTCAGTTCCGCCAATACTCCTTTGTTGGCATAAGCGGCAAAGTTTTCGATGTTCAGCTCATAGCAGTCCGGCGCTGTTCCGCCTGCCACCCGTGTCTGCATCTGGGTAAAATAATCGTCGTAGCCGATGGTTTCGATTTCCACCGTAATGTTGGGGTATTCTTCATGGAATGCCTCATACATTTTCTCCAGGGTTTCCTCCTGGCTTCCGGACGCATTGAAGTTGGCATACGTAATGCTCACTTCCTCTGCTGCCAGTGCAGTCATACCGCCTGTCATTGGAACAGCCATTGCCGCAGCCGTCATTACTGCCAGTGCCTTTTTCCACTCGTTTCTTTTCATTTTGTCTCCCTTCTGCGTTCTTCACGCGCGCACTTTTGTGCGGATAATATAATGGTTTAACCGGTTAACCAGCTAAAAAAATATACAGCTACATCCATTCCCAGGTAATATTCAGGTTTCCTGCGCCATCTGTCTGTACTGTCCTGTCCATCCAGCGGATACAGATTTCCCGTGCTTCGTCAAAAAACTGCTCCTCGCCGCTGTCTCCTGCCAGAAGGACATGCAGACCATCCGGCTCCGGCCGGTACAGTCCCAGCCCCTCCCGGGCGCTTCCATTCAGCGCCAGAGCGTGCCCTGCCCGCAGATAAACCGGGAATTTTTCCGCTTTATCGGATATCACGCGGGTGTTTCCCCGGTATTTCCGATGGGAAAACAGTCCGTACCACTCTCCCCCGGGAAGCCATATCTCTCTTGACTGCTGATTTTCTTCCAGAAGCGGCGCCACCAGGATACTGTTGCCCAGCATAAACTCATCTTCTGTGCGGACGGCCTCCTCCTGCTGCCACTCGTATACCAGGGGATACATCATTGGCCGGCTTTCCCTGCAGCAGACCACAGCCGTGCTGTAGAGGTACGGCACCAGATTCATGCGCAGGTTATGCCAGAAACGCATTTCGTCCAGAAATTCCGGAGCATCCCACGCTTTGGCGATATTCCACGGGCTTCTTTCATTGTTTCCCTCCATGCCCGGCATGAGTTCCTTAAACTGCCCGCCGTCCGGCTCGGAATGCCACTGCATGATCGGCGCAAAACATGCCAGCTGGGTTGACCGCCTGTACAGATCCAGGGTAGGCAGCGGCCCCGCAAAGCCTGCAATATCAAAGCTCCAGAACGGTATTCCTGTCATTGCGGCGGATAATCCGGCCTGCAATACACTGTTCAGCTCCCGGTTTTCCGACTGCTGGTCTCCGCCCCAGTGAATGGGCGTGCGGTGCGCCCCGGAAAACCCTGCCCTGGAAAACAGGACGCGGTCTTTATCCAGGAACTCCGTGTATGCTTCCGTATAGGTCTGCGCATATGCATTTTTTGCCTCTCGGCCGCTCATCCCGTTATGGAGATTTAGCTCCTCCCGGTAGATAAATTCGCCGCCGTCGGTTTTAAACCCATCCACACCCATATCCAGCAGATACTGCCGCCTGGAAAACCAGGATTTCTTTGTTTCCGGATTGGTAAAATCCGGGATCAGCGAACCGGCAAACCAGTTTCCCTCCGGGATCTGATAAGGCTGCCCGTCTGTCTGCCGCACACACAGTCCCCGGCGGACAGCATAGGCCTTGTCCTGCTCAAGCTGGCTGTTTACCGGCTCATCGGGACTTTGTTCCTTATATACGGGGATCTGCCAGAGTACCAGTCGGATGCCCCTTTCGTGCAGCTGCCGGACCATCTCTGCGGGGTTTTGCCAGTAAGCGCTTTGGGAAAAATCAAAATCCGCATACCTGACCGGCTCCTCCTGAGACAGCGGGGCGCTGGCTGCACCGTTCCAGATATAAAAGGTCGCTTCATCGCTCCATGCCTCAAGCACCATGACGCTGGCCGGGAACTGATGCTGCTCCAGCCGCTCCAGCTGTTCTTCGACTATTTTCTGGCTGTTCCAGTGATTGGCAGAAATCCAGATACCAAAGGCATATTTCGGCGGCAGCTTCGCCGGGCCGAACAGCCGCATATACGCGGCGATAATCTCCCCCGGCGTTCCTGTGAAAACATGTATCCGGGCGTTTTCCGGTATGACGCAGCGAATGATTTCTTCAAATATAAATGTCGTTTTTTCCCGGGTGTCTATATAAATCCCCAGTCCGGAATCCGTGGTAAAAAACGGGGCGGACAGGTAAGTGTATTCTCCCTGATGGCAAAACCGCTCAATCACCTGATTGACCGCAGTTTTTCCTTTCTGGTTTACGCCGTTGTACTTTTCTCCCATGCCGTAGGCGCCGGCATAGGGTATCCCAATATACAGCGTATCCGCCCCTTCTCCCGCCTTCCGGCTAAGAGCTGCCTTTGCCCCGCTTCCGGCCGTCACCGTCAGCTCCTGCATTTGGGGCTCCATTTGGTATTGTTTTATCACATATCCTCCCCCTTTTCTGTCCGCCGCGCCCGCTGATGCTCTTCCGGCGTCCTTATTTTATCCGTTTCACGCTGGCGCGCTCGATGAGCTTTACCGGGAGAATCTCCTCTGCCTTTGCCATTCCGGGCGAGGCCATGCTCTGTACCAGCAGCTCCACCGCCCGGTCGCCCTTTGTGGAAATGTATTGCTTTATCGTGGTCAGGCCCGGCGTCAGATAGGCGGAAATCTCCAGGTCGTCAAACCCGATAATCGATATATCCTCCGGCACGCTGACCCCTGCCTCATAAAAGCCCTTCATCAGGCCGATGGCAAACACATCTGCCGTGGCTACCACCGCCGTTACGTCCATCTTCTCCCAGACGATCCGTTGGGCAATCGCCACTCCGCTGTCATAGTCCACATTGCCCTCGATCAGATACTCTGAACGGTAGGGGACGCCAAAATCGGCGAGCGCCGCCTGATAGCCCCGGAAGCGCTTTTTCATGACTCCGTTTTCGTGCAGGATACCGGAAACTAAAGCGATCTTCCTGTGTCCGCACTCCAGCATATATTTTGTTGCCAGATACGAACCTGCCTCATCATCGATGCGGATTTCGTGAAACCAGTCATATTTGCAGTAGCTGTCCACCAGCACCACCGGTATCTCCAGATCCTTCAGCCTGCTCAGAAACTCGTTCTGATAGGTACCGATGATGATCACGCCGTCCAGGTTCCTTTCCCGGATTAAGTTCAGATAGTCGGCCGTGACGTCGGTGGCTGAAATCAGCACGTGGTACCCGTTCTGCCTGGCCTGGTACTCTATCCTGCCCAGAATCTCACTGTAAAAGGTGTTCCGGAACATCAGCGTGCTGCCCGGCTCTGTCTGGGGAACCACCACGCCGATCAGCTTTGTGTCCTTCACTGAAAGCCCCCGGGCATTCAGATCCGGCACGTAGCCCATCTGCTCGATCACATCCAGCACGATACGCTTTGTCTGCTCTGAAACCTTTTTCTTTCCGTTAAGCACGTAGGAGACAGTCGCCACAGATACCCCGGCCGCTGCTGCCACATCCCGAATTGTCGCCTTTTCTTTCATGTTCTTTCCTCTGTCGCTCTAGGTTAACCGGTTAACTATGTATATTATAAGCCCATAGCCTGATTTCTGTCAATTCTTTTTTTCAGAAAATCGGCTATGAGCCTTTTATTTCTGTTTATGCCAGGCGTACCGCTCCTACGGAACGGATGTCCATGGGATATACGTTTTCTCTGCCGGCGAACCGGGATATGTACTCTACATACGCGTCCTTCTTGTCAGCCGGTACAATGCACGCAATGACTCCGGCAAAGCCGCCGCCATGTACACGGCAGGTTCCGGCATTGATTTTCTTTAAGAACAGCTGGGTCAGTGCAAGCGTCAGCGTGATTTTCTGCTCCTTACAGTTCTGCAGGGAGTAGCCGTTCTGCAGCAGCTCCCAGGAGGAGGTGCCTGACTCTTCGAGAAGCTTTAACAGCTCTTCGCCGTTTTTCTGTTCTATTGCTGCAAATGCCTTTTCTACCCGGTCATTTTCTGCGTAGAAGTGCAGCGCTCTCAGAATCGCCCGGTCATTTTTGATTTCTCCCAGGTGGGCGATCAGCGATTCTTCATTGGCTTCGCAAAGGCGCTTAACTCCCATGGCTGCTGCGGCCTCTCCCATCTCCATGGGAATCTCGGAATATTCCTGGCTCAGGTCTGCATGGCCCTTTCCGGTATTGACGATAACCAGCTGATAGCCGATTTCCTGGAAGGAAAAATCGATCTGGCGGTAGGTGGGCTGCTCTTTGTCGGCAAAGTTCAGGTAGATTGCTCCGCCTGCGGCGCATGCCAGCTGATCCATCAGGCCGGATGCCTTCAGCCAGTATACATTTTCCGCGTACTGTCCGATTTTCGCGTAATCGATGCAGCTCATGGAGCCGCTGTTGAAGAAATGGTTAACCATGGCGCAGATCAGCATTTCGAAAGATGCGGAGGAGCTGACTCCCGCTGCGGGAATTACCTCTGTGGAAACACAGGCGTCAAAGCCGGAAACCTGAAAGCCCTTTACCTTTGCTGCTTCCATCATACCGGCCAGAAGAGCTTCCGTGCCCTTTCCCTTCTCTATCTGGTCAAGCGCATTCAGATCGACTACGATTTCCTTTTTGTAGCCTTCGCTGGTGATATGGATTACACTGCTGTTATTCGGATGGGCGACGCCTATGGTGTCCATGTTGATGCTGGCCGCAATGACAAGGCCGCCGTTGTGGTCCGTGTGGTTACCAATGATTTCCGTTCTGCCCGGCGCGGAAAAAAACTCCCCGTTCTCCCAGCCGTATTTCTCGCTAAAGCTCCTGGCTAAGGCCTGAAAACGCGCCGTACTTTTTTCACTTTCCCCATAAACTCTGTTCAGTTCAGACTGACTTGGAATCTGCATAAGAAAAACCTCCGTAATAAATATAAACTATAGGATTAAATACCGCCCTTTTCCCCCATTATACCGTCGCCCTCAGAAAAATCCTTAACCATCCGGCGCAAAACAAGGAATATCTTGCGTTTTCCCCTCCCGGAATGGTAAAATCAAGGCAGAAATAAGGAATTTATGGTAAAGGGGGACCAGCGGTGCAGATTGTCACAAACGAGTTCCAAAAAGAATTGAAAAAGCACGGAAGCAATACCTTCCCGATTTTGGTCAGCCCTGAACGGCTGTCGAAATACGAATCCGGCTCTTTTTTATGGCATTGGCATCCGGAAATAGAGATCACGCTGATTCAGCAGGGACAGATGATCTACAAAGTCAATCAGTGTACGTTTCATCTGAAAGAGGGCGAAATCCTGTTCGGCAACGCCAATGTGCTCCACTCCGGGTACATGGATCGCGAGCAGGACTGCCGGTATATCTCCATCACCTTTGACCCCAAGCTGATCTACGGCTTTCATGATAGTATCATCTATCAAAACTATGTCAGCCCCCTCACTCAGGACTTCTCCCTGCCTGCCATCTGCTTTGACTTCAGCCAGGCATGGCATAAGCAGATTCTGGCGGTTGTCCAGAACATCATCCGCCTGGATAAAGAAAAGCCGGATTTTTATGAGCTGGATATGATGATTGCCTTGCAGACACTGTGGAAAACCATATTGCAGAACTATCATCCTTCAGTGGCCTATACCCCGCATGATAAGCTGGAGCACGAACGGGTCAAAGAAATTATGGTATATCTTGAGCAGAATTATATGAATAAAATCAGCCTGGCCGATATTTCTGCCCATCTCCACTTATGTACCAGCGAATGCAGCCGTCTGTTCAAGCGCTATATGAACCTTTCTCTGTTCAGTTTTTTAAAAGAATACCGCATTGAACGAAGTCTGGAATACCTCTCCGACCCCAGCTGTCCCCTCACCGATATCGCCGCCCGGGTCGGCTTTACTGACTCGAACTATTACTCCAAAGTCTTTACCAAGGTAAAAGGCTGCAGTCCGCAGACCTACCGCAAAGCACTTATCCGGCAGGAGCCTTAATACGGCTCCCAGCCTGGCTCCTGCCCGGGCAGCCCCTGTTTTTCCAGCTCCTGATAAATCTGGCCGATGTTATACTCCGGAGCAAAAGCTTTTGCCGTTTCACAGATCTGCTCAACCACCGTCAGCTCTTCCTCCAGCTCCTCTGCAATTTCCTCGGGGGTTTTACTTTTTGCCAGCTTTTTGCAGACCTGCTGAATCAGCCGTTTCATTTCACCTTTTATCTCCCCGCTTTCCCGGATTAACCGGTCCCGCTCTTCCATCCTCATATAGGTTGCCTCCATCTGCGCACTTCGTTTGATATCCTGAATTTTTTCGTGCAGATGTTTCAGACGTTCGTCACATTCCTCCGGTATTTCCATATCATCGCCCTGTTCTATATAGTGTAGGAAATCGATCAGCGGCTGCTCTACCTCGGCATCGTTTTTCCCCCTGGTGTTCAGGATGATCTTTTCACATTCATCCCCCAGCACCAGCTCCGGCGCTTCCCGGCAGCGGTTTTCAAAGGTATAACGGTACTTTCCCAGGCCGAAGAGGTCAAATCCGCAGATAATTACGATATATGTGGGGTTCAGCCGGTCAAATCCTTTTTCACCGCTTTTTAAAAGAGGGGTATCGATCATTGCCTGATAGAATCGTGTCCGTTTGGGGATATTGCCCTCGTTCCGCTTCTGCATTTCCACGTCAAAGATCCGTCCATCCTCGTCCTCAGCGCAGAAATCCAGCCTAACTCCGCGTTTTCCGGGCAGGTTGTGAATCACCTTCTGGCCCTCTCGCCATCGAATGCTCCGCAGTCTCTTTCCCAGGGACAGCTCAATCATAATCCTGCACGTCTCCAGATCCCCGGTGGCCACGTCAAACAGAAAGTCATCAAGAAGGTTCAGCTTCTGAAGATCATTTCTGCCGTCTGACATCTGCTTATTCAGTTTTGATGTGTCTGTCATACAGTTTTCCTTTATTATATACGTTTTTTTATTTATTTTCAATAAATGTGTAAGGGAAAAATTATTCGATTTGTTTTTCAGATAGTATTTGTGATTTTTTAAGTATATCATGCAAAAATTATATTGTCAATATTCATTTCTTTGCCTGTTTATAGAATTTTCGGAAGTTCTGGGATGGCCGGAAAAAAAACATGTATTTTCAGCAAATGACACCCATTTTTTAAACTGTCTCATTGCAGGAATACGCCAAATGGGATATCCTTTAACCAGGAGGTGACCGATATGGCTAATGAAGATAAGAAGGATTTTAACGCAATGCTGCAAAAGGATAACGGGATGCCGAAAATACAGGTGGTTACGGATGAGGCCACCATTAAAAAATACGGCGGTACAAAAATGTACTTTGCTCCCCCGATTGCGTATGACAGGCTCATGAAAACTGTCCCCCAAGGGAAGGTGATTACCGTCGGCGCGATGCGGGAATATCTGGCCGGGACGAACGGGGCGGACTTTACTGATCCCATTACCGCCGGGATTTTTGTCTCCATCGCAGCGTGGGCCAGCAGCCAGAGGGCAGAGGACGAAACGCCGTACTGGAGAACGCTAAAGGCCAACGGGGAGCTGAATCCCAAATATCCCGGAGGAACTCAGGCACAGAAGGAGAAGCTGGAAGCGGAAGGCCATGTAATTATCCAAAAAGGACGCAAGAACATAAAATATTATGTTAAGGATTATGAACAGGCACTCTTCCCGTTGTTTTCGCTGCAGCATCCCTTTCCTTCGTGCGGGTAATATTTTTCCTGCTCAATTCCATGCATGATTTGCCTCCGCCGATAATAAGCCTTGCTATTCCCTATACTATTCGGTATAATATCGGTATTGGATTACACCATTGAAAGCTGAGGATAACATCATGACAACCTACAACGCAAAAGAACTGTTAGCTAAAGAAGCTGAAGCTGAGAAGAAGCCTGACATACGCAGGCTCTCCGGTATGCTGGTACACCCCACCTCTTTCCCTTCTCCCTATGGTATTGGAGATCTGGGCAAGGGTGCGTATGAGTTTATTGACTTTCTGGAGGCTTCCGGCCAGCATCTCTGGCAGGTACTCCCTCTGGGCCCCACAGGCTTCGGCGATTCCCCGTATCAGGGCTTTTCCGCCTTTGCCGGACAGCCGCTGATCATCAGCCTGGACGGCCTGATCAAGCTGAACCTGCTCACCAAAGAGGATCTGGCCGATATGCCCAAATGGGTTCCCCGTAAGGTGGATTACGGTGCGGCGATTACCTTTAAAACCAAGGCGTTAAAAACTGCCTATCATGCGTTTTCCCATACTCCGGACAAAACCCTGCTGGAGGAGTTTGCCCTGTTCTGTGAGGAGGAGAAGGACTGGCTGGATGACTACGCCCTGTTCATGGCCGGAAAGGATTACCACGAAGGCCGCTCCTGGCAGGAATGGGACGACGAGCTGGTCTCTCCCACTCCCGCTGTAAAGAAGGTATGGCATGAGAAGCTGGCCGATGAGGTTGGATATTACCAGTTTATCCAGTTTATCTTCTCCAGGCAGTGGAACGCCCTGCTGGGGTACGCCCATGAAAAGGAAATTGAGATTATCGGGGATATACCGATCTTCCTGTCTCTGGACAGCTGCGACGTCTGGGCAAACAATGACCTGTTCCAGCTGGATTCCAAGGGACATCCCACCAGCGTGGCGGGAGTTCCGCCCGACTATTTCAGCGCCACCGGGCAGCTCTGGGGCAACCCGCTGTATGACTGGGACAAGCATAAAGCAACCGGCTACCGCTGGTGGATCAGCCGTATCCGCCGCCAGCTAAAGCTGGTGGACTATCTGCGTATCGACCATTTCCGCGGCTTTGAAGCCTATTGGTCCATCCCCGCCGACGAGACGACTGCCATCAACGGCCAGTGGATCAAGGGGCCGGAGGAAGACCTGTTTCTGGCCGTCGAAAAGGCCCTTGGCGAAAATCTGCCGATCTGGGCTGAGGATCTGGGTATCATCACCCCTGAGGTCGAGCAGCTGCGCGACCGATTCCACTTTCCCGGCATGAAGGTACTGCAGTTCGGTTTTGGAGACATGAAGGACGAAAACTACATCCCCCATTTTTATCAGACAAGCAACTGCATCTGCTATACCGGTACGCACGACAATGATACGACAATGGGCTGGTATCAGACCCAGCCGGAGATCATCAAGGACCGCATCCGCCGTTATGGCAATACCGACGGCAACTGCGTCAGCCTGGACTTTATCCGCTTCTGCCTTGGCTCCATTGCCAGGTACGCTATCTTCCCTATCCAGGATCTGCTGATTCTGGGCAGTGACGCGCGGATGAACATCCCCGGCGTGGCTGCAAACAACTGGAGCTTCCGCTATGAGTCCTCCGATCTCACCCCGGAAAGGGCCGAATGGCTGAAAAGGACAACCCAGCTGTTTGGCAGATAAGGAGGAACCATGGTTCGATTTATTCTGATCTGCATCGTTGTGATCGGCTTTTTGGTTCTGTTCATTCCCGTCTATTTCGTAGAATGGCTGATCGGAAAAAAATGGCCGATGCATCGGGATATTGCCTGCCTGCGCATGGTACAGGGAGCGTTCAAACTGATTCTGTGGCTCACCGGCGCACGGATTACCATTATCGGGGAGGATCGTGTCCCTACGGACACCGCTGTTTTGTTCATTGGCAATCACCGCAGCTTTTTTGATATCCTGCTGACCTATTCCCGGTGCAAAAACCGTACCGGGTACGTGGCCAAAAAAGAAATGGAAAAGATCCCTCTGCTTTCGGACTGGATGCGTGCCCTGCACTGTCTCTTCATTGACCGGGACAACATCCGTGAGGGCCTAAAGACCATTCTGGCCGGTATCGATAAGATCAAGCAGGGGATTTCCATCACCATTTTTCCGGAGGGAACCCGCTCCCGCTCCTCAGATGAGCTGGAGATGCTGCCCTTCCACGAAGGCTCCTTCAAAATTGCCACCAAAACCGGATGTCCGATTGTTCCCATTGCGATCAGCAATTCTTCAGGGATTTTTGAAGACCATTTTCCCAAAATCCGCCCGGTGGACGTGATTGTGGAATACTGCGAGCCGGTATACCCGGAGCAGCTGACAAAGGACGAGAAAAAGTTTGTCGGCAAGTAC
>JAHZHG010000031.1:0-331 GCA_019420425.1 Clostridiales bacterium | reverse complement strand
CGCTTTGAGTAAAACAGCATCAGGGGCGGCCGCCCGGACTATTCCGGTACAGCTGCCCCTGATTTTATTTTAGCTTCTTCCTTTCCGGTATACCAGACGGTAGTATACCCGCGCCGTTAACCCGTAGATCACAATATAAAATACGGCAAACACCAGGAAGCAGATCAGTGTACACATAGCAAACAGCGGCACATTCACCAGGCTCATTGCCCGAAGGCAGCGGGTCACCATATGGAAGGCAAAAACAATATGCACACCCGCGGCCGCCAGGGGCAGGAAAAATACGGTGAGCACCTGGCTGCTGATTGTCCGCTTTACCTCCTCGCGGCTC
>JAHZHG010000309.1:2235-3776 GCA_019420425.1 Clostridiales bacterium | reverse complement strand
GTAGAATTTCATTCTTTACTTCCGCCGGGTAATTTTGTATACTATACATTGGATTCCCGGACGCCCCGAGCGGCAGCGTATGCTCGGGGCTGTCAATGCCATTTCAAACCAGATTCTAACAGACAGGAGTCAATCTCATATGAGCAATCAGCCAACCATCAGGGACGTTGCGCGGCTTGCCGGTGTTTCTATCGGTACAGTTGACCGCGTACTACATAACCGCGGAAGAGTCTCCGCCGCTAATCAGGCCGCAGTGGAACGTGCGGTAGAATCTCTGCGCTACCGTCCCAGCCAGGTTGCCCGTGCGCTCTCTATCCGCAGGCAAAATCTGAAAATCGGCGTGTCCTGCCCCTTTGTCGAACAGGACTTCTGGACTGACGCCTGCCAGGGCATCGAGCACGTCACCCAGCAGCTGCAGAAATTCGGCGTCGAGGTCATCCTGGATAAATACTCCAGCTATGACCTGGAGGCGCGGGTCGGCTCTATTGAACGTCTCCTCTCCTGCAAGGTGCAGGGCCTGGCAATGACTCCTGCCTGCGACAGCGACCGCACGCTTAACCGCCTGATTCCTGCGGATATTCCCTACTGCACGGTGATTGACGACTGCCCCCAGTGCCGCCGTCTTTTCCATGTAGGGCCTGACGATTACGCCATGGGCAGGGTGATGGCCAAGCAGGCCATGCTCTATCGCCCGGCCAATCTCCACGCCGCCGTCATCGCGCCAAATACAGACATGCGGGGAACCATCCAGCGCGTAGCCGGATTTCAGGATATGCTGAAGGAAGAACAGCGCGAGTCCTCTCTTCTCGCCGTCTGCGATATCGAAGGCCACACAGAGAAGCATTCCTATGAAAATATTTACGACAAAACTCTGGAGCTGATCGCCGCCTATCCGGAGCTGAACGCAATCTACGTGACCAACGGCCTGACGCAGTGGGCCGCCGCCGCCGTCATCGCAGCCGGAAAGCAGAAAAGCATCTATGTTTTCGGCCACGAATACACCAACATGACCCGGGAATTTGTAGAGTCCGGCCCCATCGTCGCCGTTCTCTATCAGAAGCCGGCTTATCAGTGGAACCTGGCCATCCAGCTTCTCTATGAGTATCTGGTTGAAGAACGCCCGGCGCCGGATTCCAATATTTTTACGGAGTGCTCGATCATCACCAGAGAAACCCTGCCGCTTACACAAATCGGCCAGATTTAAAGGAGTCCGTATGAAAGCAAAGATACTCAACCTGATTGTCCTGTGCATGCTTACCCTGGTCATCCTGGCCGGCTGCCAGCCGGTGCAGGCCTTTTTCTCGCCGGATTGCTGGACCGTCACCCAGTACGATCCCTGCGGCAACAACGCCATGTTTTACACGATTTACAATCCCAAAAAGGGACTGATCGTTGTGGACGGAGGCTGGACCTTTAATGCGGACTATACCCGCCGGATTATCCAGTCCCTGGGAAGGCATGTGGATGCCTGGATTCTGACCCACCCGCACAGTGACCACATCGGTGCATTCAATGAAATTTATCCGGATCTCCGGGATATC
>JAHZHG010000309.1:1372-2225 GCA_019420425.1 Clostridiales bacterium | reverse complement strand
ATGCCGTTTACACCGTGGATATGGCTGATCCTGAGGTCTGCAAGCAGCGGGCGAGCTGGGATTCCATCGATACGTACCTGGATTTTCAGGCTCTGGACATCCCGGAGCTGTCCTATGTATATCCCGGCGACCGTCTGACGATCTGCGGGCTGGAGTTCACGGTTCTCAGCGCTTACGACCAAAATGTGGAAACCATTTCCCATGACTATATCAATGACGGTTCCCTGATGTTTCAGGTGAAAAACGAAACAGAAACCATGCTGTTCTGTTCTGATGTAGGCGTCAATATGAGCGAATACCTGATGGAAACCTGGGGCGATAAACTCCGAGCCGACTATGTACAGATGGGGCATCACGGCAACGGCGGGCTGTCAGAAGACTTCTACCGTCTCGTCCAGCCGAAAACCGCCTTCTTTGACGCGCCTGACTGGCTGGTGAATGACACCTCCGGCCGCTTTCATACCCAGGAAAAGCTGCAGCTGATGGCCGAGCTGGGCTGTGAAATCTTTCTCTATGAGACTGCACCAAACGCAATTATCCTGAAATAGCGCAGCGGCGCCGGGAGTTTCCCGACGCCGCCCTTTATGTTATGCGAAAGCCCTTCCCGATGAGACAAGCCCGCCGGCAGCTGACACTCGTCCAAAAGGAAACGGTCAGCCAAAGCGGAGCACGTCCGGCACGCAAGCCCCTCACCATTCAGCGGTAAGGAAAAGTTGATTCTGCCTTGTACCCTTTTTTGACTATCTGCCTGCCCAGCTGCAGACAGCCTGCTTCAGAAATTCCGCGCAGCCGGGAGCTTCCCGGTCATAGTATGCGGTAAACCGTTCATCCGCTGTATACATGTTTGCTACGC
>JAHZHG010000309.1:0-1362 GCA_019420425.1 Clostridiales bacterium | reverse complement strand
GTCATGGACAGCCATTTCCGGTGCAGCCCGTAAATCTCCTTCCCGCATTCTCCCGCCGGGTCTTCTCCCCGGAGAACCGCCTGCTTCAGCTTCTCCAGAATTTCCTTTTCCAGCTCCTCAGCTCTCGTCCATTCCTCCCGTGACATGTCCAGCAGCTTCTGATTGGCAGCCGTTACCTCGTCGTCCCCGTATTTTTCCCGCATTTCTTTTCCGTACTTTTTTTCGTTTTCCCTTATCTTTTCTTCTTTAAATGCTTCGAATTTTTCTCTGTCACTCATTTCGTACTCTCCTTTCATTGACAGAATCGTCTGCTTTACCGTCCGGATCAGCGCATCCACTCTCTCCCTCTGCTTTTCCAGCTCGCAAAGATGGTCATACAATGCATGCAGCGGATCAAAATCCTCCTGGTAAACCAGCCGTTTAATTTTCTTCAGATCCAGGCCGCGCTCCCGGTAAAACAGGATCTGCTGCAGCAGCCGGATTTCCTCCTCTCCGTAATACCGGTAGCCATTGTCCGCCATATACAGTGGCTTCAACAGGCCGATCTGATCGTAATAGCGCAGAGTACGTGCACTTACCCCCGCCAGCACAGATAATTCGTGGATACTGTATTCCATATTTGCCTCCTTTGTCAGCTGACATGATGAGTATACCTTACCGGTATCGCGGAATTGAGTCGCATGAACCGCGATAGATAAAGTATAGTGCTTGACGCTGCGTCAATGTCAAGCATAAATCCTTCTTTTTTTCATTTATTTTTCGGACTGGGCCCTTGACTTTTTTTAGCGGGAAATATATAATAGTTATTCGGGGTTGTACTGGTTTCGACGGGGGTTTTGCAGTCAGAGAAGCCATTCGCGGGCCGGGTCCGCGCAGCAAACCGGAAACTAAATATAAACGCAGACGATAGTTTAGCGATCGCAGCCTAATGGCTGCTGTCGGCCTCTGATCTTCCGCAGTCAGAGTCACCGGCATCAACTTTTGCGGAGCACTTTATTTCCAAAGCTTTGAGGAAATAAAAGAATAAATGAAGCTACTGAAGGCCACAGCCTGTCATTAGGCGTTGGTTGGAGGGAATGTGAAAATAATGACTGTAATGGGAGATGCTTTGATGAATAGGCTTTCGGACAGGGGTTCGATTCCCCTCAGCTCCATCCAATTCAGTTAAGGGACAAACTATGATAGAAGAACAGCTTTCCATTTTGGGGAGCTGTTTTTCTATTTGCGGCCGGAACTGCCAGAAATAGCGGCGTTTTCCGGCAGTTTCTCGTTTTTGAGGAGTATAGCCGATAGACTTATGAGAAATGATGATATGCTCCCCTTATGGTAGACAGATAAAATAATAAAACTGTCACTATAAGG
>JAHZHG010000308.1 GCA_019420425.1 Clostridiales bacterium | reverse complement strand
TCTTCCAGCTGGGCAATCAGGGTCTGGTAAACCCCGGTGAGGTGGTCATAGATGCAGCGGACAATCTCCCCTCTGGTCACGCGGCTGCGTCCGGTGAGACGGCAGAGCTCCCGGCCGATCACCTCCGGCAGTGTGCGATAGGCGTTTAAAAACCGGCTTTCCTGCAGATCCACTGTTTTTCCGGCAGAGCAGGCCGACTCGGCCATGTGGGAGAGCTGGGCGAAGGAGGGCTCTGTGCCTTCTTCTGCCCAGCAGCGCCGGCATTCCTGCAGAAACCACATCCCCATAGCCGTTTTGCACAGGATGTACTGCTCATCAGGCAGCCCATAGTTGTTCACGCCATACTTCCTTGCCGCCGGATGGGTTACCGGTTCGGCCACCTTTACCCCTACGGAGGTCCAGGTGCCCGTATTGATGTAAATGGCATTGTCCTCCATGGAAGCCAGCAGCAGGTTGGCCAGAGCGGTATCATGGGAACCGACATTGACGATCAGCGGAGCATTCTCCTGACGGCCGAGCAGACATTTACCCAGGACGGTACCGCATTTCTTCACCGGCGGTAAAAGCTCACGGTGAAGGAGAAAGCGGCTGCACAGCTGTTCATCCCAGGTTTTGGTGATGCGGTTGAACAGCATGGAAACAGATACCTGGGTAAAATCCGTACACGCTTCGCCTCCCAGTAGATAGTTGAGCGCATTGGACAGGGGGAGGAGCATGACGTTTCCCGCGCGTACATTCTCATCCTGTGCCTGCAGCTGCATTATCTGCGGAAGCAGCCCAAAGGACAGCGGTGCGTTTCCGGTAATCTCCCAGAACTCGTCGGCGCTCACTCTGCCCAGAATTCCGGACAGGGAACGTTCATCCAGATAATTTCGGTAGGATTTCATCTGGCCGAGCAGACGGCCCTGGCGGTCAAAGCAGCAGAAGTCCGGACAGAAGGAGTCAATGCCGATGCTGTCGATATTTGCGATTTCCTTCAGGGCGGTGGTGAGCCCGTCCCGTACCTTGTTCCAGATATCCGGAAAGTCCCAGAAAAGCTCTCCGCGGATCTCGGCACTGCGGTGGGAGAAGCGGAGAAGCTCGCAGGTGTGGATTCTGCTTCCGTCGTATTCGCCCAGGATGATCCGGCCGCTGTTTGCGCCGATATCTACGGCCAGCATACGTTTCACTGCCATATCAGCCTCTCCTTTCCTCAATAGGTAATGGTCAGCCCTTCTCTGGGCACGTATTTGCGCATATATTCACAGCTCTGCCGGAGCTGCTCAAGGATTTCTGTTTCGTTCTGCGCGGTGGAGGGGATAGCCTCCAGCATCAGGACGATTTCCTCGGGCGGCAAAAGAGCGTCTGACCACTCGCGGGTTTCATAGCTGCGCAGGGACTTTTCCAGCGCCTCCAGGATGGCTTCCATCCGGATATCCCCCGGACAGGAGGGAGCAAAGGGCAGATGGCTGCTGTGATCCCTCCTGGTCTGCTGCACATGGATAACCTGACAGGCAGCGCCGAACTGCTCGATCCACTTTTCGTAAAGCAGGTCGTCTCCGGAGAGCCCGTATGCCTGTCCGCAGGCGTGTCCTACGTCCACAACCGGGCGGATGGGTACGCCGGAGGATTTGGCATTGGCATCCCGAATATAACGTGTGGTTTCTGCCAGGGTGTGGGGTTTCAGGCTGGGGACATACATTTGTTCAAAAAAGATGGCGGACAGCCCCCTGGCCTCGGCGTATGCGGACAGCTCCTGCAGCGAACGGATAACGGTCTCGTATCTCTCTTTTAAAATCCGGGGCTGGCTGAGAGCCTCCACGGAGAACGCGTCACACCTGCCGCCGGCGCCCCTCGCTCCGATTGCCGCGGCGATATCGATGGCGCCCCGGTACCATTCCATCATGCGCTCCCGCTGCTGGGGATCGCCGTGGGCCAGCCCCAGGAAGCGGTAGGAGGCCATTCCGGTGAAATAGTCCACGATTTTCAGCTGCTTCTGGTCGCAGTACGTCTTCAGCCTCCGGGCAATGCCAAGGACATAATCCATGGGGCCGCTGAAAAAGGGATCCAGAATATCGCTGTCCAGAGACATATAGTCAAAGCCCAGCTCTTTTACGATGTCTGCCCAGGTTTCCGGATTTTCGTATCTCCGCGTCTGAAAGCAGTTGTTTATTCCGATTACAATATGTACGTTTCTGTTCATTGCCAAGCGTTAAGTCCTCCCTGGGCGTATTAGTAGATGGTGACGCCTCCGTCAAAGAGAATGTCGGTTCCCACCATGTAGGCGCCCAGCTCGGTGGCCAGCAGGCATACCGGTCCGGTTACGTCATCGAGATAGCCATAGTGGCCTAAGGGCACGGTTTTCTCCTCAAAATCACAGCGCTCGGATTCACAGCCTGCGTGCAGGCCGGACCAGATATAGCCCGGGCTGATGCTGTTCACCCGGATCCCGTATTTTGCGTAGCTGAGCGCCAGAGATTTCGTTAGATGCAGCACCCCGGCCTTACAGGTGGAGTAGCACATCATGGCGGGGTGATCCCCATAGGGCGGGTTCACAATGTGGGCGGACAGGGAGGCGGTGTTGATGATGGAGCCGCCATGGTTGTGGGCCTTCATCACATTTGCACAGGCGACATCCACCAGCATGACGCCGGTCAGGTTGATGCTGAGCATACGGTTCCAATTGTCCAGATCCATGTCGGGTTCATCGTTAAAGGAGCCTACCCCGGCATTGGAGTGAACTACGTCAATGGTGCCAAAGGCAGCAACAACGTCTGCCGCCATCTGCTCTACCGACGCTTTGTCCGAAACATCTGTGCCCAGAGCGATGGCCCTTACGCCGTATTTTTCTTCGATTGATTTGGCGATCGCTTTACTTTTTTCCAGCTTTGCCGGGATATCCACGATGGCCACATCTGCGCCCAGCTCAGCAAAGGCCATGGAGGTGGCGCGGCCAATACCGCCTGCGGCGCCGGTTACGACTGCCTTTTTGCCCTTTAAGGTAAAGCGGGCCAGTACGGAGGTGGGTTCCTTGACGTTAGTCGTTGCGGTGATCATACTCATTAGCATACCTCTTTTCTTTAAAAAATTTATTTAGACGGGTCAAATTCCCGCTTTCGCGGCTGGGTTGTATTACCGGATTCCCGGAAGGGATATTTTGTGTGCCGCATTCACTGCGGCTCAATTCCGGGATTCCTGGAGGGAATAATATTCTCTCAGCAGCTCCACAAAGTTATCCACGATCAGCTCGCGGAACTTCTCGCCTTTTTCCTTCGTCGCATACAGCGGATTCCCCTGTGCGCCGCCCTGGGAATTCTGCACCTCCCAGGTGGACCAGTAGCTTCCTTTAATCACTTCATAGTCCGGAAAAAGATCCCGGGAGACAAATTTGCTGTAATACTGCGGCGTGTCATCCACTGCCCGGGACATGTCCACGAGATGCTCCTTGTAGTCCAGCATGAGCGAGGTCTCCAGCTCATCCGCATGGCCGCCCATTGCGCCCTGGGGGGAATCCTGACGGATTTCCTTTCCCTTTTTGCCCAGCATGTAGATCGGCATACAGGAAACCGGCATGATGCCGAAATCATCGATCAGCTTCCGGGTAACCAGCTCCAGTATGGCCGGGTTCTGGCCGTGGCCGTTGGCGATGACGATGCGGGTGATTCCCTGGCGAATCAGGGAAGCGCAGATGTCATAAACCACGCGGAAGAGTGTTTCCTGCTCCAGCCGGATGCTGCCGGGCCATTTTGCCATGGAAAAACCGTGGTATCCGCACCAGACGGGCGGGAGCAGCAGGATGGGAATCTCCTT
>JAHZHG010000307.1 GCA_019420425.1 Clostridiales bacterium | reverse complement strand
CATCGGGTGAACGCCCAGCTTTTCATAAATATTGTAGCAGATACCTGCGTTGAACTTCTTTGTCTCCTTTTCCGTAATCTGCGGGGCAAAATTGTACGGATCGCGATAAACCTGTTCGGTATCATTGTCAAACGTTACCCTGTACCGGTAGTCCGGCACACGCTTTCCCGGAACCAGTACGGCAAAATATCCGGCCTCATCCTGAAGCTCCATGGGATATTCTTTATCTTTTATGCATACAGAGACAGATTTGGCCGTGGGAAAAAAGGTCTGAATCAGTATTCCCTCTGCTGTCGCCTGCGCGCCCAGCAGTTCGTGGGGATTGTCCTCTTCTGAATAGACTACTGCCTCGATTTTGGCCCAGTTCATCAATTCATATAGCTTTTCATCCATAACGCTGCCCTCCCGGTTTCACCCGTTTTTTTTATTTTAGCATTTTTCTGTGATAAAAACAAGAACCTTTGAAGTCCAAAGGTTCTTTCGTATTGGTTACGGCTTAAAGCTCATGGATGAACAGCCCGCTGCGCAGCTTCGGCTCAAACCAGGTGGATTTGGGCGGCATCAGCCTTCCTGCATCCGCCACGGCAAACAGCTCGGCAATCGATGTGGGATATAGGGAAAAGGCCACGCCCCAGCCCTCGTCCACCCGCCGTTCCAGCTCTCCAAGGCCACGGATACCGCCGACGAAGTCAATGCGCTGATCCGTCTTAGGGTCACGGATACCCAGGATGGGAGAGAGCAGGCGCTCCTGAAGCAGGGACACATCCAGCCCGGATACCGGGTCATCCGATCTGTAGGTTTCTTTTATCCGCAGTTCATACCACTCTCCCGCCAGATACATGCCAAAACGGCCTCTGGTTTCGGGATGTACTGCCGCCTCACGCTTTTCCAGCGAAAAGCACTCCTGTACGCTTTCCAGAAAAGCGGTCTGATCCATACCGTTCAGGTCCCGGACAACCCGGTTATAGTCCAGAATCCGCAGCTCCTCGTCGGGGAACAGCACCGACAGGAAATAGTTAAATTCCTCTTCACCGGTATAGCCCGGATGCTCTGCCCGCCGCTTTTGTCCCACGCGGACCGCGGAGGCTGCCCGGTGATGGCCGTCTGCAATGTAAATGGCATTCAGCCCGGCAAAGGCCTGCCGGATAAAGGTAATATCCGCTTCCCGCTCAATTACCCAGCCGCGGTGCCCTACCCCGTCCGGTGAGACAAAGGCAAAGGCCGGCTTCTGTGTTTCCCGGATCCGGCGCTTTATCGCTTCCACTGCTTCCTGCTTCCGGTAAGCCAGAAAAATCGGCCCGGTCTGGGCGCTGCAGATATCCACGTGGCGTACCCGGTCCTCCTCCTTATCCGCCCGGGTATTTTCATGCTTTTTTATGGTTCCGTTCAGATAGTCGTCTACCGAAGCACAGGCCACCAGCCCGGTCTGGGCGCGTCCCTGCCAGGTCAGCTCATACAGATAAAAGCATGGCTTTTCCTCCCGTACCAGCTCCCCGTCCGCTACCATTTTCCAGAGCAGCTCCCTTGCCTTTTCATATACCTCCGGCGCATAGGGATCGGTTCCCTCCTTCAGCTGGGTTTCCGCGCGGTCTATCCGCAAAAAGGAAAGGGGCTCTTTTTTCGTCTCGGCTCTTGCCTCTGCTGTGCTGTATACATCGTAAGGCAGGGCGGCGATCCTTCCCGCCAGCTCCTCCCTGGGCCGTATCCCGCAAAATGGTCTGATTTCCGCCATAGCTACCGTCCTCTTGTCTTTTTTTGTTTTCCACTTATGCAAAGGCCTGCGGCAATCCGCCCCAGGAGCTGTGCATATGCCCGCCGGTTTCTCCGGACAGAAATGAAGGCGCGGCGGCCTTTCTTCAGCCGCCGGCACCAGATTTTTATGCGTTTGCTCATTTATTTAACCACCCGGACCCGAATTACTCCGTCTATGGAGCGAAGCTGCTCCAGAAGTTCTTCCGTCACTCCCGTATCCAGATCGATCAGCGTATATGCATAATCCCCCTGGCTGCTGTTGCTCATATTGGCAATGTTTACCTCGGAGAGGACTGTGGCAAAGCTGCTGATCATCTTCTTTACGTTTCTGTGGAATACGGCTACTCTGGACTCGTGGGTGCATCTGCCCATATCGCATGCAGGAAAGTTTACGGAGTTGCGGATATTCCCGTTCTCCAGATAATCCCTTAGCTCCTTTACGGCCATCACCGCACAGTTGTCCTCGGATTCAGCTGTGGAGGCCCCCAGGTGCGGCGTGATAATCACATGCTTTTTGCCCACCATAGCCGGCGTGGGGAAGTCGGTTACGTAGCGGCGCACCTTTCCCTCATCCACAGCGGCCAGCACAGCCTCCTCGTCCACCAGCAAATCCCTGGCCAGGTTCAGGATGACCACGCCGTCCTTCATCATGTCGATGCTTTCCTGATTGATCATATGCCTGGTCCCGTCTGTCAGCGGCACGTGAACCGTGATATAATCGCACTCCCGGTAAATCTCATTCACCTCGTTGATATGATGGATGCTGCGGGAGAGCTTCCAGGCTGCGTCCACAGAGATGTACGGGTCGTAGCCGTACACGTCCATGCCCAGGTGGGCAGCCGCATTGGCCACCAGCACACCGATGGCGCCCAGGCCGATAATTCCCAGCTTTTTGCCGGAAATCTCGCAGCCTGCGAACTTTTTCTTTTCTTTTTCCGCGGCTTTGGTTACATTTTCGTTTCCCTCCTGGGTGTTTACCCAGTTTACGCCGTCCACGATATCTCTGGAGGCCAGCATCAGCCCGGCAATCACCAGCTCCTTTACGCCGTTGGCATTTGCCCCCGGCGTGTTGAATACGGCGATTCCCTTCTCTGTACACTGGTCGATGGGAATATTATTTACTCCAGCCCCGGCCCGGGCAATAATCTGGACATTCTCCGGGATATCGGTTTCCAGCAGGTTGGCGCTTCTCATCAGGATGGCGTCTGCCTGGGCCATCTCTGCCACCTGCTCATAATTTTTTCCGAATCCGTCCAGTCCCACCTGGGCGATGGGATTCAAACACGTATACCGGTACATTTACAGGTTCTCCTTTTCAAATTCTTTCATGAAGGCAACCAGCTGCTCCACACCCTCTCTGGGCATGGCATTGTAGATGCTGGCGCGCATACCGCCTACGCTTCTGTGTCCTTTCAGATTTACGAAACCGGCGGCGGCAGCCTCTTTTACAAATTTGGCGTCCATTTCCTTGTCTCCGGTAACAAAGGGAACATTCATCAGGGAGCGGTCCTCCTTTACCACGGTTCCCTTAAAGAGCGTACTCTGATCCAGGAAATCGTACAGCAGCGCCGCCTTTTCCTCGTTGCGCTTCTGCATGACAGAAAGGCCGCCCATCTTCTTTAACCACTTGAACACCTTACCGCAGATGTAAATGCAGTAGCAGTTCGGCGTATTGTACATGGAGCCTGCGTCGGCGTGGGTTTTGTAGTTCATCATCGTCGGTGTGCCCGGAAGCACATCGCCGGTAATCAGATCCTCGCGCACAACAGCGATCACCATACCTGCCGGCCCGATGTTTTTCTGCACTCCTCCGTAGACGATGCCATATTTGCTCACATCCATCGGCTCAGAGAGAAAGCAGGAGGATACGTCGGATACCAGCAGCTTTCCCTTGGTATTGGGCAGCTGCTTATATTTCGTACCGTAAATCGTGTTGTTCTCGCAGATATATACGTAATCCGCATCCGGGCTGATCGGCAGATCCGAGCAATCCGGAATGTAGGAAAAGGTTTTATCCTCGCTGGAGGCAATCTTGTTT
>JAHZHG010000306.1 GCA_019420425.1 Clostridiales bacterium | reverse complement strand
AGGCCCTTACGGACAACAAGAACCGCACCGCAGCCAACGTAAGAAGCGCGTTTACCAAGGGAAACGGCAGTATCGGAACACCGGGCTGCGTATCCTACAGCTTCGATAAAAAAGGCCAGATCATCATTGACAAGGAAGAGTGTGAGATGGATGCGGACGAGCTGATGATGCTGGCTCTGGACGCAGGTGCAGAGGACTTTTCCGAGGAAGAGGACAGCTACGAAATCATCACCGATCTGGATGAGTTCAGCAGGGTTCGACAGAATTTGGAGGATCAGGGCATTCCCATGGCTTCCGCCGACGTGACCATGATCCCGCAGAACTACGTAACCCTTACCGATGAAGATTCCATCAAGTATCTGAACCGCACCCTGGATCTGCTGGATGAGGATGATGATGTACAGGCAGTTTATCACAACTGGGAGGAATAATGGATGAACGCTTATCTGACTGGTATTGAAGGGATGCCGAAGCTTTTACTGGAACTGGAGAATCCGCTGCAGAGTTTCCATAAGAAGACCTATGAGGACAGCTTCAAGAGAGCATATGAGCGCAATCTTCCTACGCTTGACGCTGTGGAGAGCGGGTATAACCTGGTCATTGACAAGGATCAGTTCCTGACCAATATGGCCGAGGCCCTCGCAAAGGCAGCGAAGAGTGAAGTGGACAAAATCGAGAAACGGGGCAAACGTGACCAGCAGCTGGTGGATTACAATATGGCCATGGCGGTGTACGTTCTGCCGATGATCCTGGAATACAAAGGCAATTCCACAAAGCCGCTCTGTGAAAAGGTACTGGCGGCGTGGAAAAAGGAGTTTCCCAAGTCCAACATACAGGCGGCGGAATATGAGGTGATCCTTTCCGGTTTCCACAAAAAGTTCTGCTATATTACCACAGCGGTTTGTGAAACCTTCCACAAGCCGGACGACTGCTACGAGCTGACGCTGCTCCGCGGGTACCGGGATTCCTATCTGATGGCACAGCCGGAGGGTGAGGAGATGATCCGGGAATACTACGACGTTGCGCCCAGCATCGTAAAGCATATCAACAAACGGAAGGACAGGGCGGAGATTTACCGCGGCGTATGGGACGAGTACCTTGCTCCGTGCATTCAGATGATTGAAGAAGGGGAGAACGAGGCCTGTCAGAAGCTTTACCGGGATATGGTCTATACCCTGAAGGAAAGATATTTCCGTCAATGACGGAATTTATGCAAGAAATGGATAAAATCTGTACATACTATTCTCAGGCCGCTGAATTAACGAAAGGAGAAAGGTATGGCAGAGGAAAAGAAAAAACAGGAACAGGAAGAGATAAAGGAATTCGGCCAGCTCACCGCAGATGGCCGAATTCATATTTTGAGCATAATCGGTGAAATCGAGGGACATGAGTGCCTGCCCGGAAATGCCAAGACGACGAAGTACGAGCATGTGCTGCCCCAGCTGGCCGCCATAGAGCAGAAAAAAGAGATTGAAGGACTGCTGATTCTGCTGAACACGGTGGGCGGGGATGTGGAGGCAGGCCTGGCCATTGCGGAGATGATCGCATCCATCAGTAAGCCTACGGTATCACTGGTTCTGGGAGGCAGCCATTCCATCGGCGTGCCCATTGCCGTGTCCACGGACTATTCGTTTATCGTAAAGACGGGAACTATGGTGGTGCATCCGGTGCGGATGAGCGGGACAGTGATCGGCGCACCGCAGACCTACGATTATTTTAAGCAGATGCAGGACCGGATTTTGGGCTTTATTGCTGACCACAGCCGTGCGTCCAGGGACCGTCTGGAGGAGCTGATGCTGGATACCGGGATGCTGACCAAGGATCTGGGCACGATCCTGGTGGGCAAGGATGCGGTAAAGGAAGGGCTGATCAACGAGGTGGGCGGGATCCATGAAGCCTGCCAGAAACTAAACAGCCTGATAAAAAAGAAAAAGTAAGCAGAGACAAAAGCATGATGCGATAGAAAAATCCGTTCGGTTTTTCTATCGCATAAAAAAACAGAATACAGTTTGTAATTCCAGGGGCAAGTATGCTATAATGGTTTCGTATGCGACTGCATATACTAACGAGAAGGGATAGGGCAGCTGTGCGGACGGCTGCGGGGACAACAAATGTCTGTTTTGGAATCGGTTCTTTTGGGCATTGTACAGGGAGTGGCGGAGTTTCTGCCGGTGAGCAGCTCAGGCCACCTGGCTATCGCGGAAAATCTTTTTGGAATTGAGACGGACGGCGGTATGCTGTTCGATATTCTGCTGCATTTGGGCACACTGCTTGCTGTTTTTGTAGTTTATTACAAGGATATCTGGAGGATGATCAAGGAGTTTTTCCTCATCCTGCGAGACATCGGGAGAAACCTTCTTTTGCTGTTTCAGAAAACAGAAGAAGGAGAGGAAAAGCGATACATACGGATTATCCGCAACAGCTACCGGAAATTTGTCATGCTGGTGCTCGTAGCGACGATTCCCACGGGAGTTATCGGCTATCTGGGCAGGGATCTGGTGGATCAGGCGGGGGAGACGCTGCTGATTCCGGGCGTGGGCCTTTTGATTACCGGCGTACTGCTGCTGATCTGCGACGAGGCTCCGGAGGGAAAACGCACGCCGAAGCACGTGAGCTACTGGCGCGGCCTGCTGATCGGCGCATGCCAGGGCGTGGCTACGCTGCCGGGCATTTCCCGCT
Organism: Clostridiales bacterium; assembly: GCA_019420425.1. Taxonomy (GTDB): domain Bacteria; phylum Bacillota; class Clostridia; order Lachnospirales; family Lachnospiraceae; genus JAHZHG01. The sequence continues at coordinate 1,112 of JAHZHG010000306.1, read as the reverse complement.
CGGGAACCACGATTACCGCAGGCGTACTCTGCGGCCTTGACCGGAGGTTTGCGGTAAAATATTCATTTATTATGTCTATTCCGGCTATACTCGGAGCTGCAGTCCTGGAGCTGAAGGATCTGGGGCAGGAGGCGGTCAGCGCCGGCCAGATCGGCATTTATGCCGTAGGAGCGGTGGTTTCGGCCGTAGTAGGATATATCTGCATCAAGACCATGCTGATTGTAGTCAGAAAGAAAAAGTTCAAGTATTTTGCCTTCTACTGCTTTGCAGTGGGAGCGATTGCCTGCATCTGTCACTTTGTTTTGTAGGCAGGAATTTAGATAAGGGGAGAGACAGCTATGGCAGCAAAGGCGAAGGAAGGCAGCAAAGGGACTGCCGCCTCCACCACAGGAAAAAGGAAAGGGACAGCAGCAAGGAGCCAGACGGCCAGAGGGCGCTCCGCGGCTCCGGCTGCCGCGCAAAAAGCCGTCAGGCGTACTGCGGCCGGCGGCGCTGCGGCGCAAAAGAAAAAGCGCGCAGAGGATCTGATGGAGACAAGATATCTGGATCCCGAGCAGGAAAAGGAACGGGAAAAGGCCCGTATGGTGCGCAGGGAAATTGCGCTCTGGGCAATTCTGGCCGTCTGTGTTTTGATGGTCATCAGCAACTTTGGATTTGGCGGGACCATTGGAGAACAGGTCAGTCAGATCCTTTTTGGCGTATTTGGCGTATTGGCGTATCTGATTCCGGTACTGCTCTTTCTGCTGAGTGCATTTCTGCTCTCCAACGGGGGAAAGCAGCGTGCGGTGATCAAGGCCTGGGCCGGAGTCATCGGCGCGGTGGCGGTCTGCAGCCTGCTGGAGCTGATTTTTCACGGGTATACAAAGGGAGCGATGCTCATCGACTACTATGAGATGAGTTCCACGCTGCACAGCGGCGGAGGAATCGCAGGCGGCCTGCTCTGTGTGCTGCTTTGTCCGACAATCGGTGTGGCGGGCACATACGTTGTGATTTTTGTCCTGCTGATTATTTCTGCGGTCCTGCTGACCGAGCGGTCCCTGTTTGCCGGTATGGGCAGACAGAGCCGGAAGGTAATGGAGAGCGCAAAGCAGGATCGTGAGCGGCGCAGAGAG
>JAHZHG010000305.1:373-3823 GCA_019420425.1 Clostridiales bacterium | reverse complement strand
CGGCGGGAGATGCTGCACGACCGCCTGGTGATCGAGGATCAATACGAGGAAATCCGGAAAATTAACGAAGCGCTGCATGAGGCGGTAATGACTGACCCGCTTACCGGCGCACACAACCGGCGATATCTGGAAGAATGTGTGGAGCCCAGCCTCTCCCGGGAGGCAGCCAGAGGCAGCTCGGTGGCCGGGATGATGCTGGATATTGATTATTTCAAAATCTATAATGACACCCATGGCCATCAGATGGGCGACCGGTGTCTGAACTATGTGGCACGGATGATGCAGGAGGCCTGCGGCGGCGAGGCGGAGGTGATCCGCTATGGCGGCGAGGAATTTTTTATCTGTATTTTGGACTGCGGCAGGGAGCGGGCCATGAGGACGGCGGAACAGATACGCAGTCGGATCGAAGCCCACACAGACGCGGAGGAGGGGCTGCAGCGCGCTACGGTCAGCATCGGCGTCTATGTGCAGCCGCCGGGGGAGCATTCCCTGGACGAGCTGCTGACCTGCGCAGACCGCGGATTATATCAGGCTAAGGACGACGGGCGCAACTGCTGCCGCTTTTTTGGGCAGGCTGCCGAACAATAAAGATAACCAGGAGCATGTACATCATGAGTAAACAGAAAATCCGAAATTCGCTGCTATTGTTTTTAACTGCCCTGATCTGGGGCTTTGCTTTTGTCGCCCAGAGTGCGGGAATGGAATATGTGGGGCCGTTTACCTTTAACTGTATCCGTTCCCTGATTGGCGGCATATTTCTGATCCCCTGTATCGGAGTGCTGAAAAAGATTAATCCGGAGCCGGAGAATGCCGTCGCCAAAGACAGGCGTCAGCTGCTTCTGGGCGGCGTATGCTGCGGTGTGGCTATCTGTGTGGCCAGCTCTCTCCAGCAGTTCGGTATCCAGTATACGACGGTGGGGAAGGCCGGCTTCATCACTGCCTTTTACATTATTATTGTGCCGCTGCTCGGCCTGTTTTTTAAAAAGCGCTGTGGGATTTTTGTATGGATCGGAGTGATTCTGGCACTGGCGGGCCTGTATTTCCTGTGCATTACCGAAGGCTTTTCTATTCAGAAGGGAGATTTTCTCGTCTTTCTGTGCGCGATTGCCTTTGCCGTACATATTTTGATTATCGACTACTTTACGGTGAGGGTGGATGGCGTAAAGATGTCCTGCATCCAGTTTCTGGTCTGCGGCCTGATCTGCGCCGTACCGATGCTCCTGTTTGAGCATCCGGATATCCGTCAGATTCTCGCGGCGTGGCAGCCGATCCTCTATGCCGGCGTCATGTCCTGCGGAATTGCCTATACTCTGCAGATTGTAGGGCAGAAGGGCATGAATCCTACGGTGGCATCCATGATCCTGAGCCTGGAATCCGTGGTGTCTGTGCTGGCCGGCCTGGCGCTGCTGGGGCAGACCTTAAGCACAAGGGAGATGATCGGATGCGCGCTGATGTTTGCCGCAATTATTCTGGCCCAGCTCCCGGAAAGAAATCCTTCGATTTAGGAAATCTTTATAAAGTGTTTATACTCCGCCTATTGATTTGCAGGGGCGAGAAGGCGATAATAGAAAAAAAGGAGGAGTTGTGATGAAAGAAGTAAAGAAGCCAAAACGGCCATTAATCTTTTACTATCTGGTCGTATTAGTGATCATTATGCTGTTGAATGGTTTCCTTTTTCCCAAGCTGATGGAGCAGAAGGTAGAAAAGGTAGATTACGGTACATTCCTGAACATGGTATCGGAAAAAGTCGTGGGAATGGTACAGATTGAAGGAGATACCATTTACTTTACGGACAGGCAGGAAACGCCGGGCCTATATGAGACGACCACCTTTAATGACCCCGATCTGGTAAACCGTCTGCTGGATGCAGGCTGCAGCTTTGGGCGGGTGGCGGAGGAGGAAATGTCCCCGCTGATGAGTATGCTGATCAGCCTGGTTCTGCCGGTCATCTTTTTTGTGATTATCGGACAGCTGTTTTCCCGGATGCTGGCCAAGAAGGCCGGAGGAGCGATGCCGACCATGCAGTTCGGCAAGAGCAACGCCAAGATCTATGTGGAATCCAGTACGGGAATCAAATTCAGCGACGTGGCCGGAGAGGACGAGGCCAAGGATGTGCTGAAGGAAATCGTAGACTTTCTGCACAATCCGAAGCGATACGAGGAGATCGGCGCCAAGATGCCTAAGGGCGCGCTGCTGGTCGGCCCTCCCGGTACAGGCAAAACCCTTCTGGCCAAAGCCGTGGCAGGGGAGGCGGGAGTCCCGTTCTTCTCTATTTCTGGCTCCGAGTTTGTAGAGATGTTCGTCGGCATGGGCGCGGCGAAGGTCAGAGACTTATTTAAGCAGGCCAACGAAAAGGCGCCGTGTATCGTGTTTATCGATGAGATCGATACCATCGGTAAAAAGAGAGATAACCAGGGAATGGGCGGAAACGACGAGCGGGAGCAGACGCTGAACCAGCTGCTGACCGAGATGGACGGTTTCGACGGTTCCAAGGGTGTGGTCATCCTGGCAGCCACCAACCGGCCGGATTCCCTTGACCCGGCGCTGCTGCGCCCCGGCCGCTTTGACCGGCGCGTCCCGGTGGAGCTGCCCGACCTGTCCGGCCGTGAAGCCATCCTGCGGGTACATGCAAAGAAGGTCAAAATCAGCGATGATATTGATTTTAATGCCATTGCGCGAGCCGCCTCCGGCGCTTCCGGCGCTGAGCTGGCCAACATGGTAAACGAAGCTGCCTTAAAAGCCGTGCGCGAGGGCAGAAAATACGTTACCCAGTCTGACCTGGAGGAGAGCATCGAGGTAGTCATTGCCGGTTATCAGAAGAAGAGCCGTGTGCTTTCCGACAAAGAAAAGCTGATCGTCTCTTATCATGAGATCGGACATGCCCTGGTTGCGGCATTGCAGACCAACTCTGCGCCGGTGACCAAGATTACGATTATCCCCCGTACCTCAGGGGCATTGGGCTATACCATGCAGGTGGATACCGGGGAAAAATATCTGATGTCCAAGGAAGAGATTGAGAACAAGATTGCCACGTACACCGGAGGCCGGGTGGCAGAGGATCTGATCTTCCATTCGATTACCACCGGCGCATCCAACGATATCGAACAGGCCACAAAGCTGGCCAGGGCCATGATCACCCGCTACGGTATGGCTGACGATATCGGCATGGTGGCTCTGGAGACGGTGGGGAACCAGTACCTGGGCGGCGATTCTTCCCTGGCCTGTTCCCCGGAGACGGCCACGGAGATTGACCGCAAGGTCATCGAGCTGGTGGACCGGCAGTACAAAAAAGCAGAAGAGCTGTTAAAGGCCAACATCATGAAGCTGCATGAGCTGGCCAAATACCTGTATGAGCGGGAGACCATCACCGGTGAAGAGTTCATGGAGATCCTGAACCGGAAATAGGCGTTAATGCAGGGTGACTGTCCGCCGCTCCAGGGACAGCAGGCC
>JAHZHG010000305.1:0-363 GCA_019420425.1 Clostridiales bacterium | reverse complement strand
TTTGAGCTTGCGGATTTCCCTGGTCATGGCGCTGCGGTCAACACAGAGATAATCCGCCAGGGTGCTCAGGGAAAAGGGCAGCGGAAAAGGCGTTCCCTTGGGCGTGCCCTCGGAAAGCAGGCGAAAGTAGCACAGCAGCTTTTCCCGCGTGGTGCGCTGGCTGAGCACCTCGATGCGTTCGCTCTGGCGGGCGGTTTTGTTCAGAATGATTTTCAGGGTGTTGTCCACCAGCTGGCTGTGGCAGGCACAGGCGTGTTCGCACCGCTTGATCAAATGTCCGTAGTCAAAAAAACATACCGAGGCATGGACGGTGCACGTGGCGATAACATCCCCCTGGGTGCCAAAGGCGGGAGAGATGACCTC
>JAHZHG010000304.1:1483-3863 GCA_019420425.1 Clostridiales bacterium | reverse complement strand
TGTACATTATACGGGAATTTTTTTCGAAATGATAGTGGAAAAAGCAGCCATCACACATACTGCATGATGACTGCATCTTCAATCGGCCGCTCGTAAAACTTTTTTCGGATGCCAAGGGCGGTAAAGCCCAGCTTTTGATACAGGTGAATGGCAGGGGTATTGCCTGCGCGCACCTCCAGCAGGAAGCGCGTGATTCCGATTTTTCTGCCCTGGCTCAGCAGTTCGGAAAGCATCTGGTATCCGATTCCGTTTTTTCGGTAATTTTCGGCTATGGCTACGTTGGTGATCTCGCCTTCGTCGAAGGAGCGGAGTATGCCGCAGTAGCCTACAACCTGCTCCTGTTCATCCACTGCCGCCAGGTACAGGGTATCTGCTGAATTTAAGGAGGTGCGGAAGCCTTCCTCGCTCCACGGCAGAGAGAAGGTTGCCCGTTCGATTGCCGCCACCTGGGGCAGGTCTTTTTCTTCCATTCTCCGGATACTGATCATACCTGGCGCTCCGTTTCGTTCGCTTCCGCCTTTTCCCTGGCCAGGCGCTCCTCCCGCTCCCGTTCGGCCTGGGTAGGACGCAGATAGATCGGCTGGTGCTCCGCCGCTGTCTCTGTCCGGCCTGCGCTTAAATACTGCAGCGCCAGGGCGCCGACTGCTGCCGCACGCTGCTTGTTTACATGGGCAGGCGCATACCAATGGGGAACCCGGATCAGCGCCTCGACCTTCTCCCGGTATACCGGTACGCCGTCGCCTAAAAAGATCACTTCCCGGCCCGTCTCGTTAATCCGCGCCAGTATATCCTCCACATCCCGGGGGGCCTGGGAAATGATTGTCCGCATCTCTCCGTCTGCAAAATCATACAGGCCGGTGTATACCTGGCTCCTTCGCGCATCCATCATGGGACAGATGCAGGCAGCCGTACCGTACAAATTGTAGGCCAGGGCATCTACGGTGGGTACGGAAATCAGCGGCTTGTCCAGGGCCAGGCCGAGGCCTTTGGCCGTGGCTGAGCCGATGCGCAGTCCGGTAAAGGAGCCGGGGCCTGCGGCCACAGCAATGGCGTCCACGGTATGCAGATCCAGCTCCAGCATGGATACGATCTCATCCAGCATAGGGAGCAGGGTCTGAGAATGGGTCTTTTTGTAATTTACGGTGTATTCTGCCAACAGGTTCTCGTCTTCTACGATGGCCACTGAGGCCACCAATCCTGAACTGTCCAGCGCTACTACTTTCATGTTTACCTCCACAGGCGCGGGCCGGTAAAAGCCCGCCCGAATTATTTGGTTTCAACCGTGATTTTCCGGTAGGAAAACCCTTTTTCCAGATCTTTTTCGATGCATATATCCGTATGGCGCCTGGGAATCAGCTCATGGATCAGCCCGGCCCACTCGATCAGGCAGACACCCTCGCCGTAAAAATAATCCTCGTCACCGATCTCGTCCATCTCCTCCGGATCGCCGATGCGGTATACGTCGAAATGATAGAGCGGAAGGCGGCCCTCCTCATAGATCTGCACAATGGTAAACGTGGGGCTGCTGACCTGCTCCTCGATGCCGAGTCCTTTGGCAAATCCCTTGGTGAATACCGTCTTTCCCACGCCCAAATCCCCGGTCAGGGTATAAATCTGCCCCGGCTGCGCCTCTTTAGCGAGAGCCGCACCCAGGGCAAATGTCTCTTCTTCGCCTCGTGTTTCGTATAGGAATGATTTACTCACTTTATCTTCACCTTTCCGGCAGGCATTTTTTCTTTAATCAGCTGGCGGACGCTGCTTTCGTTCCCTCCCATGCATGCTTTGGGCAGCACATAGGAATAGCGCTTTGTGGTGTAGAGCAGAATACTCTTTCTGGTTTCCACTGCCTTTACCAATGCGTTCCACTCTACCGCTCCCGTCTGCTCGCCCTGGGTAGTGGTCAGGCCCGCCTCATTCACGGTATACGTCAGGGGGTGCTTGAATACCGGGTTCAGCTGCACCTGCTTTACTGCACGAAAATACAGGCTGACCGGCATATAAATCAGGAAGATCAGTCCGAACACCAGATAAATCGTCCGCTGATACGGCTGGGCTGTTTCCCTGGTGGCAAAGTAGAGCGCGAAGGCGCCTATACCGAACAGTATACTCAATATTCCGTTCAGGCTGTGGTACGTGTGGTAGAGTAAAAACTCGTACATTGCTCCGGTCGTCATTTTTACTTCAACTTTTGCTTCCATAATATCCATGCTGTCCTTTCTGCTATCCTGCAAGGTATAGCTTACAATGATTCGCGCAAAAAGTCAAACGGAGCTTTTTCATCGCGGAGGAAGTGCATCAGCATGTAGGCACACATGATGGATACCCGCTCCTCCTTCAGAATACGCCTGACCTCGTCACGGTCGGCCAGGACCACCTCGAT
>JAHZHG010000304.1:0-1473 GCA_019420425.1 Clostridiales bacterium | reverse complement strand
ACCTCGATTTCCTCATTGTTTTCCAGGCCGGCGCGGCTGACTTCGCCGGCGGCATAGCCGTAGACGGTGGCACAGCATTCGTCGGTCATGCCTACGGAGGTAAAATACGGGCGTTCAAAGGCCGCATCTACGGGGATGGGGGTCAGCGTCAAACCGGTTTCTTCTTTCATTTCCCGGATGGCTGCAGCCCGGAAGTCCTCTCCCGGCTCGACCAGGCCGGCGGGAAATTCATATACAAAATCATCCAGTGGGAAGCGGTATTGTCTGATCAGGACTACCCGATCCCGATTTTCTCCGTAAATGCTGTAGATCTCCACGCCGTCCGGACGCTCGTCCCGCGCAGAGAGCTTCATTGCGGAGGGCGTTTTGGCCCGGGAGGCCAGGTAATAGTGGAACCGTTCGCCCATCCGGTTTTCCACGTCCATATCGTACAGGTTCAAAAACGGATTTTCGGTTTTCTGTGTGATTTTATGTATGATTCCCATAACTGCCGCATCCTTTCGCTCTATGCCTGCTGCACCGTATTGTGCAGCGCTCTGCTGATATGCTTATATAATACCACAGTAATCACAGAAACCAAAGCCCCCTTAATCAGGTTTAATGGGGCAACCGCCAAAAGCACCAGCATACTCACGCTGTTTATCCGGGAATTGATCGCTGTCCCCATCGCTACGATTGCTTCCAGCGGCATTCCGTAAAGGGTAGAAAACGCGGGAAGCAGGTACAGCGCATTGAACGTGCTTCCAAATACCGTCATGACCAGAGTCCCCGCCGCCAGGGAAATGACGGCCATTTTTCTGCTCTTGTGGAAATGATACAGGATCGATGCCGGCACAACCATAGAACAGCCGATGACAAAATTGGCGAAGTCGCCGACAAATGCGGTGGTCGTCCCTTTGATTACCAGCTTTAAAAGGATTTTTACCAGCTCGATGATCACACCGCCCACCGGCCCCAGGAAAAATGCGCCGATCATTACCGGCACTTCGCTGAAATCCAGCTTGTAAAATTCCGGAGCCAGAAATACCAGCGGAAATTCAAAGAGCATCAAAACAGTGGAAATCGCGCCCAGCATGGCGCAGATGGTAATATATCTGGTGCTGCTGACCCGGGTTATCGATCCCTTCAGCCAAAATTTCTCTGCTGCGCGGGAAACAAGGATAATCGCCGCTACAATCACCATACATACCAGGACAAACTGCAAGTTGTCCTTTACCTGCTGAAACAGTACTGCAAAATTCATGGTTTATCCTCCTTTAATGTAGAAAGTTCTTGCTGCTGAAGGAGCATACTGCACGCTGAAAAAGAATGTGCCAGAGGCACATTCCCGCGCCGGAGCGCGGTCGCGATAGCGGCCATTTTCCTTAGCGCGAAGTGCGATCAGGCTCCGATACAAACGTACCGGAGCCTGATCGCGACGCAGAATCTGCGTTTATGATTTTCTTCTCTCATCCAGACTATACTGTCGGTTCC
>JAHZHG010000303.1 GCA_019420425.1 Clostridiales bacterium | reverse complement strand
GATGTGGAGCGGCAGCGCACGTATACGGCCCAAAAAGGCGGCGGCGCCTGGCTGGACGGAAAGAGGCTGCATACCTCGGCTGCCGTGCAGATCCGGGATATGCTGCTGACCACGCCCTGCGTGACGGACCTGTTTCTGACCGGACATGAAAAAAGAGAGGGCTTTTCCCGGCTAGCGATGGATGTGCGCGCCGTGCGCAGCATGGGCTCGGTGGCCCTGGAGCTGTGCGAGGTGGCGGCAGGCAGGGCGGAGCTGTGCGCGGCGATGAAGTCCGCCCCGTGGGATCACAATGCGGCCCGGCTGATCCTCAGCGAAGCCGGCGGAGAAATCCGGAGGCTGGACGGGGAGAAGCTGCCCCTTGAGGAGCAGAGCGCATTTCTCGCCGGAAATTCCCTGGAAACCGTAAAAAAAGTGCTGGCAGACTATCTGGGCAGACGGGGAGGCGTTGATTGAGCGAATCGGGAAAGGGAGAGCGCTTTATGTACAGTGATGCATTCTGCAAAATATACAATGAATTTGGATGGAATTACTTCCCGGAGGCGTTTGGCGAGCAATTGCTGGAATGGCTCCGCCGGAATCAGGTAACGGTAAAGACCAGCCTGGATCTGGCCTGCGGCACAGGCGTACTGTGCAAAATCCTTGATCAGCACGGAATACAGGCAAGCGGGATGGATTTTTCCGAGGGAATGATTGCCATCGCCAGGGAGAGCAGCCCGGAAATACACTATGAAGTGGCGGACATGATACAGTACCGTCCGGAGAGGACGTTTGACCTGGTAACCTGTACCGGGGATGCGCTGAACCATATCCTGGAATTAAAGGATGTGGAGCAGATTTTCAAAAATGTGTATGGCTATCTGAGCAGGGACGGGTATTTTATTTTTGATATCCTTAGCGAGAAGGAGGTGCCCGCAGAGGAGCCGTTTCAGCTGGATTTTCGCGACGAGGTAAAAGCACAGTTTATGATTACCCAGGATCAAAAGGGGAGGATTAATCTGAAAACAACGGTGTTTGCGCAGGATCAGCTTCAGTTTGAGGAAAATATCACAGAGACGATACATGATCCGGAGGTGATCTGCGAACTTCTCCGCAGAAACGGATTTAGGGTGATTCAGTGTGCGGATCAGCTGCTGGAGGGAGAAGAAAATCACGGAACCACATGGTTCATTATAGCGAAAAAGGCTTGATGGTTAGGGAAAGAGAAGAAACGGAGTGACTTTAAAATGAAGTGAGCCAGATAGGCACACTTCATTTTGCATATTTCCATCGGGATGAATTTATCTTAAAGGAGAAGAGAATGAAGGAAAAAGAGAGATTTCGCCCCATCCCGGGATTGAGCCGGGAGGATGAGGAAAAGCAGCTGGCAGAGATTATCGGCATAGCGCAGGACAACCTGGTAAAAACCGAGAACCACATTAAGCAACTGTCGGACGAGGTCTACGATTTGATGGAAACCTACGGGCCGAAGGATAAGGAGGGGCTGGCGCTTCTGCACAACACACAGTCACAGCTGCGGGAGAACAAACGCGATCTGCTCAGATGCCAGAAGGCGAGAAAAAAGCCGTATTTCGGGCGGATTGATTTCGTGGATCCGAATCTGCGCCGGGAGGAATCCTATTATGTGGGGCGGGTCGGTATCGCTCAAAACGGCGCGGAGCCTGTCGTCATCGACTGGAGGGCGCCGGTGGCGTCAGTCTATTACGAAAATGCCATGGGCCTCTGCCGGTATACGGTAAAAAAGCGAGGGGACGTGTGAGATTGACCTGAAGCGGAAGCGCACGTATGAGATCGCCGAGGACAGGCTGAAGGACTTTTTCGATTCCGATGTGGTAGCCAACGATGAGCTGCTGACCAAATATCTGGCAAAAAACAAGAAAGCGGTTCTGGGGGAGATCATTGCCACGATCCAGAAGGAGCAGAACGCGATTATCCGCAAATCCCCGAAAACGAACCTGATTGTCCAGGGGGTGGCAGGCTCGGGAAAAACGACGGTGGCGATGCACCGCATTTCTTATATTCTGTATAATTACGAGGATGACTTCCGCCCGGAGGACTTTTACATCATCGGGAGCAACCGGATTCTGCTGAATTATATTACCAGCGTACTGCCGGATCTGGATGTATACGGGGTATCCCAGATGACCATGGAGCAGCTGTTTGTGCGCCTGCTTTATGAGGACTGGGATCCGCGGATCCACCGGATCTGTCCCATTGACAAAACGAACAGCTTCGCCTGTATGAAGGGCGGCTATGAATGGTTCCATAATCTGGAGCAGTTTTGCAGAGAATACGAAAATGATGTGATTCCCCAGGAGGAGGTGCGTCTGGAGAAAAACGGGGTTCTCCTTATGGAAAAAACCACAATCAGGGCTTATCTGGAAAATCATCCGCAGCTTTCCCTGCAGAGCAAGATCAACATGCTGAACGAGATACTCCTGTCAAAGCTGGAAAATGAACTGACCGGAAAATACGTTTCCTACACCCCGGCGGAGAAAAAGGAGCTGCATCGCCTGTACCGGCGCCACTTTGGAAAAGAGGTCTGGAAAGGCTCCATATTTGCAGTGTATCAGGATTTTCTCCAGGCACAGAAGCAAAAAGGAAAGGAAATCCCGTTTACCGGGGAAGCATTTGACGTTTATGATCTGGCGGCCCTTGCCTATCTGTACAAACGGATCAAGGAAACGGACGGCATCCGCGAGGCCAGCCATGTGATTATCGACGAGGCCCAGGATTTTGGCATGATGGCGTATGGAGCGCTGGCATACTGCCTCCGCGGCTGCACCTATACCATCATGGGCGATGTGTCCCAGAATATCCATTATGGCTATGGCCTGAATGACTGGAACGACCTGCAGGAGCTGATCCTGACCGGAGAATTTGACCGCTTTGGACTCCTGAAAAAAAGTTATCGGAATACCGTAGAAATCTCCGACTTTGCCACGGGGATTCTCCGTCATGGAAGTTTTTCCATATATCCGGTGGAGCCGATCAGCCGTCACGGGAATGAAGTTCGGGTGATCGAGTGCCCGGATGAAGAAGCCATGCTTCTGGAGACCAGAAAGATAATCGAGGCCTGGCAGCAGGAGGGACGGGAGACCATTGCGGTTATTTGCCGGGATAAAGGGGAGGCGGCGATGGTAAGCGAACACCTGGGGAAAACGCTGCCGCTGGCGGACAGTAATCTGGAAACGGCAGCGTTTGGGAACGGAGTCATGGTACTTCCCGTGGAGTACACAAAGGGGCTGGAATTTGACGCAGTATTGCTTTACCACCCTTCGGCTGCGCACTACCCGGCAGAGGATCCGTATGTAAAGCTGCTGTACGTGGCCGCTACCCGTGCACTGCATGAGCTGGCGGCTGTGCATCAGGGAGATCTGACCGACCTGATTGCCAGGCCGGTATCCGAAGAGAAGCGTATGCAGTCATTGGAAAAGACGAAGGGAAAAACAAAAGTCAGGCAGGAACCGGGGGAGAAAATCACCGCCAGAGAGCAGGAACTGCTCGACGTAAGGCAGGGAGAGAAAGAGCGGGCAATGCGCGGTTATATTGGCCCAAAGCCGATTGCCGTGCAGCCGCCCAGGCCGGCTGGAAGCGGACGGATAGCTGCAGAAAAGCCGCCCGAAAGAGCGGAAAACGATAAAGCGGCAATGAGAAAAAAACTGCCCCCAAGGGCGCCGGCAGCAGCTCCTTCGGCGCAGGTCAACCCGTCGCCCTACCGATTCGGAGAGTGCCCGGACAACAGCCTGCTGCGTCCGATGGGGCACAGCCGGATCGACTGTTCGGTCCGTATGCTGAGAAAGACGAAGAAGTATATCGATGTGATCATCAGCTACGGTATCCTGCGTCTGACCCCTCTGGAGGGCGCTATGATCCGGGTACAGTTCCGCAAAAGAGGGACGGC
>JAHZHG010000302.1:2111-3909 GCA_019420425.1 Clostridiales bacterium | reverse complement strand
TAGCCCTGTCCGAGGTATGGGCAAAGGGCGGCGAAGGCGGAATTGCTCTGGCAGAGGAAGTAATCCGTCTGGTAGAGGAGCCGAATGACTTCACCTTCTCCTATGATCTGGAAGGCAGCATCGAGGATAAGCTGAATGCCATCGCTACAAAGATCTACCATGCAAACGGCGTTGTGCTGACCGCTAATGCGCAGAAGCAGGCCAAAGAGCTGACCGCACTGGGCTTTGACAAGTGCCCGATCTGCGTAGCCAAGACCCAGTACAGCTTCTCTGACGATCAGACGAAGCTGGGCGCGCCGAAGGACTTCGATATTACGGTACGTAACCTGAAGATCAGCGCAGGCGCAGGCTTCATTGTAGCCCTGACCGGTGAGATCATGACCATGCCTGGTCTGCCGAAGGTACCGGCTGCAGAGCGTATCGATGTAGACGCTACCGGAAAGATCTCCGGACTGTTCTAATTACCGGTTCGGATAAATGCAGCGGGCCGGGCGGGCATGTCCGCCCGGCCCGCTGCCCGCGGGAATAAACGGAGGAGGAATGATTATGTTTCAGGAAGAGTTTCAGGCAGTATGTAATGCGGGGAAAAACAAGCTAAATTTATTGGAAAAAAATATGGTCGGCTACTGTATGTCCTCTTTTCTGGCCGGAGTATTTATTGCGCTGGGCAGTATTCTGATGGGATTTGTGGGCGGATATCTGACAGCCGGCGGAATAGCGGCGACAAAGCTGATCTGTGGTATGGTATTTTCCGTGGGTCTTTGCTTTGTCATCATGGCAGGCGCTGAGCTGTTTACCGGAAATAACTTCGTGATGGCAGCTTCATCCCTGAGCGGACAGGTGCCGTGGGGAAAGACCGTAAAGCTCTGGATTGTCTGCTATCTGGGCAATCTGGTGGGCTCTGTGGTTGCGGCAGCTATATTTACCCTGACCGGTATCCCGGGAAGCGGAGATGTGGGCGCTTTCTTTGCCAATGCGGCAGAAGCAAAAATGAACGGGGATGCGCTGCAGCTCTTTACCAAGGCTATCCTCTGCAACATTTGCGTATGTATAGCCATCTGGTGCAGCATTAAGTGCAAAACCGAGGGAGCAAAGCTGTTCATTGCTTTCTGCGGCGTTACGACCTTTGTGACCTGCGGCTTTGAGCACAGCATCGCAAATATGACCTTCCTGACGATCGGTCTGTTGAACCCTCATAGCGCAGCAGTAACGCTGGGCGGATTCTTCTACAATCTGGTTATCGTAACGCTGGGAAATATGGTAGGAGGCATTATATTCATTGCCCTTCCCTATTACCTGATCTCAAAAAAGAAATAAAGAAATCCTTCACGGGATGGGTGCTCCGGCGCAGGAATGTGCCGGAGCTGTATTTTATTGTACCTTTGCTTTTGCCAAAGCGTCAGAGATGGCATTTAAAAGGACCTGAGAAGTATATTTGTTTTCCTCCGGGCAGGTAATATGTTCAAGGGACTGGGTAGAGATGATCTGGTCGGCCAGCTCCTCAAAGGCCGGGGAAACCAGAGGATACATGGTAGCCGTAGTTTCGCTCAGGTTTACCAGGCGTATGGAATTGATATGTGTCTCATCCACAGTCACCTCCACATCCACAGCTGAATCATTAAAGGTAACGGGGGTAGTATAAACCCCTGCAGCATAGGTAGGCGTGGTCTGCGTGTCGTCTTCAGTCAGCTGCTCCGACGGTGCGGTAACGCCGGAGGAGCGGGGAGCGGAGGTGAACATGATCACCAGAAGGATGACCAGTGTAACGGCCAATGCCAGAAATATGGCAGTATAGATG
>JAHZHG010000302.1:0-2101 GCA_019420425.1 Clostridiales bacterium | reverse complement strand
AACCCCCTTCTCATTGTAGGACTGTGTTTATTTAGTCGATTGAAAGGGGACGGGATTTATACCGGTTATTCTTGCGGCAGCTATGAAAAAATGATATAGTAAGAGGGTGAAAGGAGAAAATGCCATGATGGACTATATTATTTCGGCGGATAACATGGGAGATTTGCCGGAGAGCTATATCCAGGAGAAGCAGATCAGTCTGATGTCTCTGAGCTACATGATTGACGGGGAAACCTATAACCAGGAAAACTCCCTGCCCAGCGGAGAGTTTTACGATAAAATGCGGCGTGGATCCATGCCTACCACTTCTCAGGTAAATCCCGAGGAGACCAGGAAAATCCTGGAAAATATGCTGGAGAAAAGTAATCACATTATCCATATCGCGTTTTCCAGCGGACTTAGCGGCACCTACAACAGTACGCGGCTGGCCGCCCAGGAGCTGATGGAGGAGAGGGACTGCAGGATTACGGTGATTGATTCCCTCTGCGCCTCACTGGGCGAGGGGCTTTTGATTTACTACGCCGTTGCGTTGCGGGAGGCCGGAAAATCCTACGACGAGGTAGTGGAGTGGCTGGAGGGCCACAAGCTGAATATCTGCCATGACTTCACGGTGGATGATCTGTTTCATCTGTACCGGGGCGGCCGGGTGTCCAAGGCAGCCGCGGTTATCGGTACGATGATTAGCTTAAAGCCAGTGCTTCATGTGGATAATGAGGGCCATTTGATCCCGGTGAGTAAGGTACGCGGCAGGAAAAAATCCCTGCTGGCCCTTGTGGATAATATGGAAAAGAAGATCGGCAGCTGGAAGGAGAAAAATGACATTGTCTTTATCAGTCACGGCGACTGCATAGAGGACGCCGAGTTTGTCCGGGAGCAGGTAGAGGAGCGCTTTGGCATACACCGGTTTATCATTAACCCGGTTGGCCCGACCATCGGCGCGCATTCCGGCCCCGGCACGGTGGCTCTGTTTTATCTGGGCGATATGCGGTAAAGCTTACCCGCAGGCTTATTGCCTGCGGGTAATTACTGCCGGGTAGAAAACGACGATCCAGAGCACCACAATCATGTACCGGATAAAGGCTGCGGGAAGAGATGCGCCGAGAATCGGCTTTAGGCCGGCCTGCAGAGCCAGGGTGACGGCGATACCCGCCGCAAAGCGGACGAGGCGTTGAACGGGCGTACATTCTGGGGAAAAGTTCAGCTTTTCCCGCTCGATGTACCAGCCGACGGCAAAGGCGGTTCCGGCGCCAGCGGACTTTATGCAGTCTGCGGCGTAGACAGTCTCAATCGTTCCGCTGCGGAGCAGGCCAAGGGCCAGCACACAGAGGCCCAGGGCAAAGAGAATGAGCGCAGCGGATACCTGAAGATTGGCGCCGCGCCGGTTTTCCAGCCGGGGAAGCTGCCGATGGACGATGAGCGCCACAGCCATAGACAGACAGAAGGACACCAGTACGTCCTTAGGCGTATGCACACCGAGGTACATGCGGGAAAACATAACCAGAGCGATGACAAGAGCACAGGCCAGCTTTTGCCATCGCTTTTTTGCGTTCAGCAAAAGCGTGCCAAAGAGGCTGGTCGCCCCCTGGGTGTGCCCGCTGGGAAAGGAGTAGCCGGTGGCTGCGGAAAGTGCTGAGGCAACCGGGGTAAACTCCGGATCCAGTACCCAGGGCCTGGGGATATGAAAAACGATTTTCAGGCCCTGGATCAGCAGGCCGGCAATAAAAAAGGTCAGGCCAAGCTGGTAGGCAAGGCGTTTATTTTTACACCAGAACAGATAGCAGACAATGGCAATGACCAGGGCCTCCTGGCCGAAATAGGTGCAGAATTGAAAAAAAGCGTCACAGACCGGGTTGCGGTACTGGGCGAGAAACGATAAAAAGGGCATAGGTTATCCTCCTTGTCGGCAATGAAACTATCATAACATAAGATAGATTAACTGAAAAGAGGGGAATTTGGATGCTGCGGGTGCGGCTCCATCCTGGGGGGTCTGAAAGGTATACTTTTTTACACGATGGGTTCACGGACGCCCCGGCAGGCCCACTATGTCCCGCAGACACGGCAAATTTTGCCCCTTCTGGTCCGTCGCCTATGGACAGTCCCG
>JAHZHG010000301.1 GCA_019420425.1 Clostridiales bacterium | reverse complement strand
ATCTGCATGAATCTGCAAAAATACGTCCGAACGCGTTGTTCCTCCGGAAATGCACACCCGCTCCACCGGATACCCTTTTTCCCGGAAGGCCTCCAGTATATCCTCTGTGCCATAGGCCACGCTTTCCATCACCGCGCGGAACAGCATTTCCCGGGTTGTATTCATGGATAGGCCATAAATCATTCCCCGTATATCCGCATCCTCATGAGGCACACGGTTTCCCTGCCAGTAATCCAGAATCATCAGTCCATTGCTTCCGCAGGGTATCTCCCTTGCCTGAACGTCCAGCTGCGCCAACGCATCCTCTCCCAGGTCTCTGCAAAATTCTCTCCGAAACCACCGCAGTATGGAGCCCGCGGATACCTGTCCCCGCACGCTGGTGTAATAGCCCTCCAGCAGAAAATCCGGCCCCAGATTGACAGCATCCGGATTTCCAAAGCAGGGCTCGGCGGTTACCGCCATCGCCAGATTCGACGAACCGGTCATCAACGCTACGGCTCCCGGCTCTGCCACGCCCATGCCCAGCATACCGATGGAGGCGTCTATACCGCCCTGAACCACCACCGTCTCTGCATCCAGGCCCAGCGCTTTTGCGGCCCGCAGAGTCAGACGGCCGATCTTCTCCCCTGCCGCCACCGCACGCCCCGGTATCTTCTCCAGCGCATCCGCCAGCCCTGCCGACCGGTAAAATTCCTCATCGAAGCCGCCCTTTCTGCGGTTATAGCCCCAGTTGCAGGCGGTATTTACGCTAAAGCACCATTCATTCGTCAGCTGGTAATTCAAATAATCCTGATATTCACACAGATAATCCGCACGCGCATAGCTTTCCGGCTGATGGTGCTTCATCCAGAGCAGCTTGCAGGGAAACAGCTCTGCGGAAAGCTGCTGCCCGGTGGATTTTTCTATTTCCTTTGCTTCCCCGGATGCCCGCACGTCCATCCATAAAAGTGCGGGCGAAAGCGCCTCGCCCTGGGCGCTGCAGGCCAGCACGGTACAGCTGGTAGTCGCCGCCGCGACAGCCGCGATCCTGCCCGCCGGCACACCGGCCCCGGCCAACGCCTCGCGCACACTGACGCAAACCGCATTCCACCAGTCCTCTGCCTTCTGCTCGGCCCAGCCGCTTTGGGGATAAACGGTGTCATACGGACAGGAGCCGGTGCCAAGTACTTTCCCCGTCCGGTCGAAAATATAGGCCCTGGCGCCCCCGGTTCCCCCGTCAATTCCCATCAGCAGATCCCTCATGTCTGTTCCCCCTCTCCCTGAAGCTTCCACTCAATAGCGATCCAGCTTAAACTCCGCGTCCAGGTGATCCACAAACGCGCAAATCAGCTGTCCCGTCATCTGGTGGTCTGCAAGGGACAGACACTCCAGCATGGAATGACTGTAGCGATCCGGACAGCCCATATCCAGACAGGGGACTCCCTCGCCCTCCAGCTGAATGTATGCCGTATCCGAAAGCGCCCCCCTGCCCGCGCTTCTTTGCAGCGGCAGTCCCTTCTCCCGGGCGCACTGCTTCAGTAGTTCAAACATGCCTTGATGGGCCACGCAGCCGTTTAAGGTTCCCTTTCCATGGAAATTAAACAAAGTAACCGCGGGCCCTCCGCCCAGCACCACATTGTTCAAGCCCTTCTGATCCGGCGTATCGCCCGCACCCGGGCCAAGCAAACAAATCGCCATATCGGTTTTTACGCTTCTTGCCGCCAGCATGGCGCCGCGTGCATTGAATTCCTCCCAGACCGTCCCCACCAGATGGATGGTCGCCTTCGGCCGCTGCTCCTTCAAATGCTCCGCCAGCTCAAGGAGCGTCACCAGTCCGGACGCATCATCCAGATAGCTGCCGCAAATCCGGTCATTCGCCAGCTCCATAAACCGTGGCGCATAAACAACCGGGCAGCCCACCTGGATCCCCAGCTCCTGTACCTCCTGCCGGGAACGTGCTCCAATATCGATGAACATCTGGGACAGCGTGTCTGCCTTCGTCTTTTCCTCCGGCGACTGTACATGGTAAGATTTAGCCGCAATCAGCCCATTGTGATAGCGGCCGTCCTCCGAACCCACCAAAACAGCTGTAGCCGATAAAATTTTCTCCGGCACGCCGCCCATCCGGTCAACCTTGATAAAGCCCTGCTCGTCAATCGAGGTGATAATAAAGCCTATCGTATCCATGTGAGCAAAAATCATCAGGCTCGGCGCCGCCTCATCCGTCCCGTCAATGGTTGCGATCACATTTCCCACCCGGTCTATTCTGCACCGGTCCACCAGAGGAAGCAAATCCTGCCAAAAGCGATAGGCCATCTCCTTTTCATAGCCGGACAGCCTGGGAATTTCCATATACTGGCGCAGCCGCTCCCTGCGTTCCTGTTTATCCATAAAATCCTGCTTCCTTTCTCAGCTTCTTTTCTTTTTCAGCTCAATTTTATTCAATACCATGATCAGCACCAGAAGCGCTCCCCAGGTAAAATCCTTCAAAAACGAACTCAGATGAAGAATGTTAAATCCGCTGGATACAAACTGCAGCGTAATGATTGAAAGCAGCAGGCCAATGGCTTTTCCGCCGCCTCCGTCCGGATTCACCCCGCCCAGTACGGCCACCAGCAGCGCCTGCAGCCCGTACGAGGAGCCAAAATCCGCTTTTGCCGTATTTACGCGGCTGACCATGATGATCCCTGCAACTGCCGATACAAAACCGCTGACCACATAGGTGGTAAACACTACCCGCGTATTATTCACCGCGGAGTACATGGACGCCACCGGATTGGTGCCGTAAACGTACAGCTTGTACCCCAGCTTCGTCCGGTTCAGCACAAAGGCCAGCGCGGCAATCGCGATCAAAAACAGAATGGCAGGCAGCGGTACCCCAAGGATCTCCCCATTTCCGATAAACAGAAAGGAATCCGGAAATTTGCTGATTGCAGACCCCTTGGTCAGCACAATCCCTATACCGGTGAACAGATTCATCGTTCCCAGCGTAGCCAACATGGGGCCGATTTCCACATATGCCACCAGCACTGCATTGACCATGCCGCACAATATTCCGACCAGCAGTGCAGCCAGCACAGCAAGGATAACCATGCTGACGGCTGTCGCTCCATTTTCATCCGCCTGGCTCTGCATAATCACCGCCGCCACAATTCCCGACAGCACAGCCGTACCGGTAATCGACAAATCAATTCCGCCGCTCATCAGCACCAGCGCAGAGGCAATCGACAAAAATCCAAGCTCTGGAAACTGCACGGACATGGATTTCATGTTTGCAGCCGTCATAAAAACCGATGGCCGCAGAATACACATGCATACCGTCACAGCGGCAAAAATAAGAAACAGCTGGGTAAGATGACGGTCTTTTCTGAACAATGCTTTTACTTTTTCCATCTTTGCCTGCCCTCCTATGCCCTTTTACTCTTCTTGTACCGGTAAACCTGGACTGCCGTCCCCACAATGATGATGAAGCCGACCACCGCTTTCTGCCAAAATGTCGGCACCCTCAGCATAACCAGGCTGTTGTTGATCAGGGTAATCAGCAAAACGCCCAGCACCGTACCGATCACATTCCCGTAGCCTCCGCCGACCCGCGGGCCTCCCAGCACCACAGCTGCAATTACGTTCAATTCTCCTCCGACCATATCAAAGGGGTTGCTCATCCGCTGATAGGACGCATGCATAATCCCTGCCAGGCCGGCGATTGCCCCGGCAAAGGCATAGACGAAAACCAGAACCCGCCGGGTGTTAAAGCCAACCCGCTCCGCCGCTGCCGGATTTCCGCCGACGCAGTATATGCTTCGTCCAAGCATGGTTTTGTTCAGCATAAACGAAGTAAGCAGCAGTATCGCCAGCAAAATCAGCACGCCCAAATGCAGATTTGCCCGGCCCCCGTCTGCGGTATCCAGGGACAGCAGATACGTTTTCGAAAAGGTAATCAT